>JAHEOB010000145.1 GCA_018610095.1 Halothece sp. MAG | reverse complement strand
CTGATAGATCCACCCCGGCTTCAATCGCTTGAGTGGCCACAATAATCCCTTCAAACTCTTTTAATTCGTCCAAAGAAGGGCGTTCTTTAGGTCGAAATCGGCTGTGTACCAACCGAACAGGGAGTCCCATCTTGGTTAGGCGACGACTGATTTCCTGGGCTCGGGGAACTTGATTAACCACAATTAACGTTTTTGTCCCAGGTTGATGTTGTTGTTGGGCTAATTTGGCAATATCAGCCGGTTGATTCCCCCCATTCCATTTCTCTAATTCCTTTTTGGCAGTTAGTCGTGGCTTAAGAATTGGGTTGTCATAATCTTCTTGAGTTAAAGCAATGGGTTCTAGGGGTTGCTGATAATCAATACTTTGTAAACTTGATTCATCTAACGTAGCTGACAGCCAAATGCTATGAGTAGGGTGAAAACTTCCAAAACGGTCACGTAATCCTTGCAATTGAATGCTGGTCCGCAGTCCCGCTTGCATTAGTTGAACTTCATCAAACGCCCATAAGCAATCATTGGACAAAAAACCAAAATCGATTAGCCATTGATAGGGACTCTGGGAATATCCTCGGTTAAGGGCGCGGCTCAGCAATTGATCTTGTGTTCCAATCAGAATTGCCGAACGTTCTGGAGTATTAGTCCAATCACGCTCAACCGCCCCTCCCATTAAACTATAAACATTTGTCCCTAACTGGGCTTCTTTAATTGCATTACGAGTATTATCTTCCACTTGGGCAACCAGCGATCGCGTAGGAAGCGTATAAACCAAGCGACGCCAGCGACCAATGGTTTGGAGTTGATAGAGAAACCCAGCAATGATAGCTGCTTCTTTTCCTGCTCCAGTTGAAACTGCCACACAATTAGGTGGTGATTGACTGATCAAGGCTTGTGCAAACCGTTCCTGGTATGGAAAAGGGCTCTTCCCTTGATATAACTGGCTAAATAGGCTTTTAAATTGGTCATCCATTAAAATTTTGCACTTGCTTAGGTTTCTACCACTGGTTACCAGCTTGGCAACTTCTTCTTCAGCTTCTTAACGCCTTAATATAGTAGGTGACAGAGTCTCGCTTGAAAAAAAACTTGCTCGATCAACGCTTGGTTAAACCACTTTTCGAACTTTCCATTTTCTAGGGATGTTCCTTGCTGCTCAGGTAGATGAGAATAGTCGAAGTTGAAACTGTTCCATTTGGATTTGGAAAGGTGGAAAACGCCTTTACCGTTAACTTATCATCCGGCTGCATAAAAAATGATCTAGCACTCTTAAAGCCGTTTCTAATTCTATTTTTTTCATTTTGGATTGGTTTTTTTCCCCAATTCTTTTTGTTATGACTAGCCTTATCACCTCCATCAATCAAACAAGCTCTTTTGGGTGAGCTTACTAATGCTAGTTAGTTGATGTTTTTCATCAGCCGTCAATAAATGATGGCAAACCCACTTAATTTCATCTTGGGAAAAGCCACTCTCAGCTTTGAAAGCTTCTAACGCTTCCTTGGTCTGACAAGCCAACATCTGTTGTTTACATTTAGTGGCACGCTTTTCCTTATGGCGATGGTCATCACTGTCACGGCTTGGGAAGGTAGAGAAGTCAACGTTATCGGTGTAACCACCCGTAACCGCCTTAGAGGAGGGGGTGTAACCACCTGTCGAAGTAACTTCTGACTCCCCTTTGGTGGGAGTTTTAGAGCTTGAATTAGAGGGTGTAACCGCCGTAACCGCCTGATTGGAATCTTTTAAATTTTCCACTTCTACCTCTTCACTTTTTTCTAGGGATGATTGAGAAGTAGAAGTATTGAAGTTAGTTTTTTCAACTTTTTGATTTTGGGTGGTTACGGTGTTTACGGTAGTTACATTTCCCTTTTCATCGGAGTTTTGAGAATCACCATGGTGGTTACGGTGGTGGTTACAGGTAGTTACGGTAGTTACGGTCTCTTTTAAGTTCTCCTCAACTGTTGGAAGGTCGCGATCGCAATCAGTCCGCAATCGAACGCCGCACATCACTTTTTGAGGCTTACCGGCATATCGTTTCAATTTTTTCTCGACATTCCATCCCAATAAACGGTAAGTCACCTCAATTAAGTCTGAGGAGAAGTTTTGAGAGGTTTTTGGTTGTCGTCCAGTTTCTCGACAGTAATGGCAGTAGGAAGCGTAGAGGCTGGAAACTTCGGGGTCATATTCTTCACGTTTCCACTTGCTACTGTCGCTGCCAATGATTGTGATCGCGTCTGGGTCTTCAATCAGTTCATCGTTAATCCACGCTGCCAAACCATCGCTTTGGCATTGATACTCCCAAGCTAAGGGGGTTAGTTCTGGCTCATCCACACCAGTTAAAACCTGCTCGATCTCTTGTTCAGGGAGAGCTAATAAATAATTCGTCAGTGCCGGTAATTCAGCTTCCATTTTTTCCAATAAGCGAGAATCGCGATCGCGCTTGGGAATAATGTGATTGCATTCCACCATCAACATTCGCCGGTTTAGCCAGTTAGCCGTACTAGCAGGAAAGATAAAGGGTGGATTGGACGTAATTAAGGCTAATCCTTTGAATTGGAATGAGGCTGTGTCTTTAAATAACCGTCTGCCTGATAAATAGTCGCCACCGGTTAACCGTTTGAAATTGCCGTTTTTGCGAGTGCTGATAGGTGCTTGGTCGGGAAGGGTTAGAAGCCTTTTTCCGAATAAATCAATAATATTGTGCTTGTCTTCCAGTTCCTCAAGAGAAGAAGTAGCTGTGTTGATTTCTCCCACCAGCATGGTCAGCAACTGCATAAACGTGCTTTTACCAGTGCCACCTGTGCCAATGAGATAAAGGAATTTCTGCAAATCATAGCGTCCTCGCAATACCGCCGCCATGAAATAAACCAGAATTTGATAATTTCGTGGATTGCCACCAGCAAGCTGATTTAAGAAGGTTAGGGTGGCTTCTAAATCAGCCGCTGTGGGGTCGTAATCACGCTCCAGTCGCCACGTTAACCGGAACCCAGGAGAATGTTCATGGAGGGTTCCAGTAGCGAGCTCATAAACCCCATTTCGGAAGGGTAAAAAGCGATCGCTCTGTTCATCCCAACTTCTGACAAATAACTTGTCTTTGAGATAACCGATAATGTTATTGATGTAGCTATTGGTGCGGTAGATGTCGAGCTCTTTGCTCTCTAATTCAATTAAAATGGCGTGACTAATATAGTCATCTGAGACTAATTCCCAAACACCTTCTTTCTTTAATCCATAAACCAGCCAGGAATTAAGCTCCGAACAATAGACCCAGCGATCGCGATATTTTTCCGCAAGTTCCTTGCCAATCTCACCAGAGCGGGGCGGCTTATTCTGTTTATGATTGTCGCTGTCATTCCTACGATATTTTTCACGGACTAACTCAGCTTCAATCAATCGCTGCCGAAACGCTTCAATGCCATGATTTTGGATGTAATCGTCCATGCCTTTTCCAGCTTCCTCATTCCAAGTTCCAGTCATAGAGTACACTGGAATGCCGCTAACTTGTTCTAAGCGGTGAGCTAATTTAATTTCGGCGTTGATCACCTCTTTTTTCCGAGCACAATCAGCGTCAAAAGCCATTAAAAAACCAAATCCTTCTTCGGCGAATCGCTTTAGGCTAGGAATCAGATACCGTTTCCCCTCAGGGTCTTTTTTGCTGGAAGTTAAGCCCATTTCAACGCCACATAAACCAATGGTGGATAAGCTATTACTGCAACCGGAAATTGCCTTAAAACCGCCTTCAGTCACAATCAAATAAGGAATGCCATCTATTTGATAAGCGCGTTCCTTTAAGGTCTCGATATCTCGCCAATAATTGGGATCATTAGGGTCAGTCGGGAGAATAGCGTCATAATCATCATTCACTGGAGTGCGATATTTGGGAGCTTTCTTACCCTGCTTATCACTCCAAGGTTGATCCGGTTTGAATTGTTGCTGCGGCGATCGCGCTCCACCGATTAGTAAGCCATCTGATTTGGCTTGCTGGTGGAGAAATTCCGAGGCTTGTTTAACATCAATGGATTCACAATTTGCGCTGATCCATTGCGGGTCTAATCCTCTAGTTTCGGTCGCCTCTTCCCAATGCTTTTGAGTAATATGGTCAGGCTTGATTGAGATTACGGGAGATTTGCAATCTTGATCAAATTTTGGACAAGTATTTGTTTTGTTGGTAGAATCTAATGGATGGTTGTCCATCTTCGGACCTCCTTTTTTGTTTGTAGAATCTAATAGATGGTTGTCCATTTTGGGACCTCCTTCTTCATTCTTGTTAGTACAATTTAGTGTGTTGTCCATTTTTGGGCCTCCTTTTTCATTTTTGGACTTCATTATTGAGAGGTTCTAGCTCTTTTTGACTATTAGCTAGAAACCTCAGTTCATTTTTACTACAGATTGAGCTACTTTACAAATTAAGCTCTATTTTTTTAGCCAAGGGGGGAATGCAATATCGCCTACAATCCACAAGTGAAGGACGATTTATCCCCCACTTGCTATTTTCAGGACTCGAAAACTTTTCTAATCGTACTGTGTGGTAGCCACCTTATCATTAACCATTGCAAGAAATGATCCTTTTTTTAATTTAAAATTGTTTTTAAACTTCATCGCTACATCAAAGATGATTATCTAACCATTCTGAACAACAAATCATCTACATTTTGATCAAAAAAAAGATCATCTAGAGTAAACGCATAACAAAATTAGACATTAATACAATAAAAAGGAAAGAAAAAAGTGTTAGTATAAATGAAAGGCGATCACTAAAATCGTTATTGTATCTGCCTTTCATTTTTAGATTATTTTAAACATTTGACTTAATTAAGATGATCTAACTTAATTAAATCCTTAATCAATTAAGTTGTCTGTTTTGTTTGAGTTATCTGTTTTGTTTGAGTTATCTGTTTTGTTTGGCAGAATCCTCATTGGTAAGTTATGGATTTAGATGATTTTGGACTGTGTTTTTCGTATAAGATAAGATTGTTTCCATTTTCTCCTGACGATCTTGTAGATCATAATATTGCTTTTGTGTTTCTCTTGAATGTCTCATCGTAGCAGCAGCAGAAT
>JAHEOB010000144.1 GCA_018610095.1 Halothece sp. MAG | reverse complement strand
GCCCGTTCTAAGATGACTTGTACTTCTCCTTCGGGGGAACGTCGGCGACTGCCTTCTTTAATCACTTTAACCAGAACGCGATCGCCGTTCCAAGCACTTCCTAAATGAGATTCTCGCACATAAATATCATCAGTTCCTTCTTGATCTTGAATGGCAAAACAAAAGCCTTTACTGGAACAACGGAGTTTTGCCTCAACCACATCTTCTTGGGGAGGACGACGATATTTACCCCGTTCTTTTTCAATAATGCCAATTCGTTCTAAAGCATCCAAGGCAATTTGCAATTTCTGGATGCTTTCTTCATCTTCAATGTTGAGTTTTCTTTCGAGAACTTTCGGGGCAACAAGTTTATTTTCACTTAAATGAGACAGGATTGTAGCGATTGAAAATTCCATCTGATATCGGTATCTCTTTGGGTTCAACTATAATCGAGTTGGCAAAAACAGGTGAGTGATTAATGGAACCATTAACCAATTAAAGTTAAGGTTAATAACAAGCAAGCTGCTTAGTTATGAAGTTTTGGAGCGCATGAAACTTGCTTGCGAATCATTAAGCTACAGTGGTAATGCCACCTTCGCTTATTTTATCTGCTTTGGGGTCAGATTTGAACATCATTGTTTTGTCAAAATTTGTGTGTTCCACTAGTAACAGATTCTATTCATCAAAAAACAATTACCATACACTATGTTTGAACAATTTCGTCGTCATTTTCCCAAAGGAAGTTTAATTTCAGAATTAGTCCAAATTGATCATGGCAAATACATTGTTCGTGCTTTAGTGCAAAACGACGGATTAACCCTCGCTACAGGATTAGCTGCTGCTGAGACAGTTGAACAAGCAGAAGATAAAGCTCGCAGTCGTGCCCTAGCTGTTTTAGATATTTCCTTAGCACCTGCGATGACAAAAGCAGACGCTCAACCAACAGCGAGCTCGACTTACTCTAACCAAGGTAATGTTTCACCCCCTGCTGAGACAACCCCAGCCGCTACCCAACAGCACGACGAAACCAGTGTTTCCTCAGTGACTTCCTTTGATGCTCAGTCTTACGGGTTTGTTTCTTCTCCGCAATCTTCGCCTCAATCGCCGACAACTACGCAAACCGAAACCCAACAGCAAGAAACGGCTTCGGTGGCAACCAAAACCCCATCCCCATCATCTGAATCTGCTACTGAACCCTCTTCACAATCCAGCAGCACTGACTACACTAGCATGGATTATTCCGATATTATTGCCCGAACCAATGTCGAACTCAAACGGTTACAGTGGACGAATGAACAGGGAAGAAAATTTTTAGAACAAACTTATGGCAAGCGATCGCGCCAACTTCTCTCAGAACAAGAATTGCTAGAATTTCTACAATATTTAGAAAAACAACCCACTCCCACTGACAATGATACTGAAACCGAATAGGTGTTACTAAACATTTGATCGCGATCGGGCAATCAACACAACTAACGTGATTTCTTAAAGAGTGCTATTGTATTAACTAACATCAACAGCATTACCTTGATTGACCGTATAGCTTCGTGCCAGTAACGTCGTTTCATTGGGAATTTTCAGGTTTGATGCTAATTGCAACACTTCCAGGATTTTAATAAATCGAAACGTAATATCAGGGAGATAAACCACCTGATTGGCATTGATGGTAATGCCATGGCGACTAGAAGCAGGAAACGCATGATGAGAGTTATGCCACCCTTCACCTAAAGTTAAAAAAGCAACAAACGGATTATTTTGACTATTGTCAGTGGTTTGAAATGGCTGTTTCCCCATTAAATGACTCAACGAATTAACGGTTTGAACACCATGAAATAGCACTGTGGTACTGAGGAAAAACGCAGCAAGATATTCTAAGCCACCTATACTATAAGAAATCCCCCCAAGTGCAATTAAAGGGATAAAATGAAAGCGATCAATGACCTTCAAAACGGGATCGTTTTCTGCATCCATTGGCAATTTTTCCGGGAAAAAGCGATTCGATAATAACCACCCTCCTTGAGACCATAAAAAACCTTTAATCCCTTCAACTGGGGTAAAAGGAGAATGGGGATCGCGAGCTTGCTCAACGTATTTATGATGAGTTAAATGGTGTGCTTTCCACCAATTCGGTCCCATTTGTCCCGCAGATGCTGCGATAAGACAGCCTATCCAAAGAACTGGTTTCGGTGCGTGATAACTTTTATGGGTGAGAAGTCGATGGTAGATTCCCGTAATGCTCAGCATTCGAGTTACATATAACAAAACTATCCAAATCATCGCCCCCCAAGATAACCCTGTTAGGAGAAGAAGGAGTGAACCTAAGTGACTAATAATA
The DNA here is from genome assembly GCA_018610095.1 of Halothece sp. MAG. Taxonomy (GTDB): domain Bacteria; phylum Cyanobacteriota; class Cyanobacteriia; order Cyanobacteriales; family Rubidibacteraceae; genus Halothece. The sequence goes on along the minus strand of JAHEOB010000144.1, from coordinate 10,429 downwards.
ATAAAAGTGGGACCGATTAAATAAGATAAAATGACAATTTGGGAATAGTGATTCATTGATTTAAATTTAATAAAATATGCTATTCTATCTTATCTGGTTCTAATTCTTTTTAAACCCGTTTTAGAGGAAACTCGACATCTAATAACTCCTCTAAAGCGTTAGCATCTGGGACTCGTTTTTCTAAAAAAGCTAGTAAAATCTACGCCCAATAATCCTATTTCGTGTAGTGATTCAATTTAACCCCTTCCCCCATCTCACCCATTATGTCAGGCTTAAATCCCTTAGCAGTTACTGACTGAGAGCCTTCAAGAAACGTTGTAAACTGTCAAAAAATCCTTGTTTTTGCCGAGATTGACTGGCTAAAACTGCATTTTCTTCTTCGGAAACATCTTCCCCGGCTGCTTTTCTTAATAGCCGATCTAAATGATCACCGACAGGTTTTTGCGGTTCTTCACAGAAAAATTCAAACTGATTCTCTTGCTGTTCGATCCAGATTTGCCAACCCGAAGGATAAGCTCTAAAAATAGCTGCTCCTTCTAAGGGTTGAAGATAGTAACAACTTTCCAAGGTATTTAAAAACCGTTCTCGTAGTTGACGGGCGGCATAGCCAATTCCAATGGTTGCCACATCTTCCAATTGCGGAATCAGGATAATAACAGGGCGATCGCCAGCCATATTACAAATTTTTTCTACTTTTTGTACCTCGACTGCCGAAGGACAGACAATTAAAAAGAGTTGGTCGTCTTCAGAAATTTTATGGTCTATGGGGGTATTGCGACTCCCTAAATCATCCACTTGAAAGGAAATATTTTCCCAATTTCGCCGTGCCAGTGCGGCTGATCCCGTATCGGGAAATAAGACTTTTAATCCTTGCTCATAATCATCGGCAAATAAATCAGCAAATGCTTTGGCAATCAATTCCGCTTTGAGAGCAATTTCGGGAACTTTTAATTCCACCTGTAAGCGGGTTTCCCCTGCTTCGAGCGCAGTGAGCGTTGATTGTTTGGCTTGCGCGATCGCGGTTTCTAATGTGGTTGGAAACTCCATAGCCCCTTTTATGATGTTGCTAATGCTAAACTCGATTCTTTTACTAACCGTTGTAACACTTGTTTTAATACCATTGCTGTCCACTCAATATCGTCAGCAGTGGTACTTCGTCCCAAGGTTAATCGTAATCCTGCTAGAGCGTTCTGATGAGAATAGCCCATGGCAAGCAAAATGGGACTTGGGGTTAGTTTACCACTATGACACGCTGATCCCGCACTGACGGCAATCCCTGCTAAATTTAATTGTCGCACCAAGGTTTTTCCACTAATAGGTTCCTCAGGCGAATTGACTGCAAAACTGACATGATGCGGCAGACGATCAGCGCGATCGCCAGTGGGAATCAAATAGGGATCATCCGCTAATAGCTCAAATAATTTTTCCCGTAACGCTTGTAGCCGAGGGGTTTCCTCGGGCATCTCTGATCGGGCTTGTTTTGCTGCCACGCCTAACCCCGCGATCGCTGCAACGGCTTGGGTACCCGAGCGCAATTCCTGTTCTTGCCCACCTCCTGTTAACCAAGGCTCAATCGCTAATCCCGCTCGTACATATAAAGCACCGGCCCCTTGTACCCCATACATTTTATGACCTGACAAAGAAAGTAAATCAACAGGGAGTTGTTGGACATCTATGGGAATCCGCCCTGCCACTTGTACAGCATCGGTATGAAACACAACTCCCTTTGCCTGAGCAATTTTTCCTAATTCCCGAATCGGTTGTAAGGTTCCCACTTCACTCTGCCCGTAGATAATAGAAACCAGTACCGTATTACTTTGAATCGCTTGTTCTAAATCGGTGGGATTAACCTTTCCTTGCTGATTGACAGGGAGGCGAGTCACTTGCCATCCCCACTTTTCCAAGCGTTGTGCCGTTTTTTCAATCGCAGAATGTTCTACACTAGAGATAATCAAATGCTTTGGGGAGTTATATTGATTGGCAATTCCCAATAGCGCAAAATTATCTGCTTCTGTTCCCCCAGACGTAAAAATAATGCTATCAGGGGAAGGAGCATTAATTAATTGGGCTGTTTCCAGCCGTGCCATTTCGATTTCAGTTGCAGAACGTTCTCCCCACAAATGGAGACTGGATGGATTTCCCCATTGCTGCGTTAACACCGTTTGTACTTTGGCAATAACATCGGGATGAGGGGGAGTTGTTGCGCTGTGGTCGAGATAGATTTGCATGGGTGTGCCATCAGCTAGATCAATCAATAAGGATTTATTTCTATGGTAATACTATTGTTAGGGGTAAGCGTTATTAGAGCGCGATCGCGCCCCATTAATAGGGATTTCATATTAACTCAACACTTGTAATGCCTCATCCACATCGAGTAAATAAATCGCCTGTTTTTGTTGGTTTTCCTCAAATTGAACAAAGCTAACAAAACGTGCCAAGTTATAAATATTGGTTTGACGATAAACGCGTGGTAGGGGCTGAATGCCATCCATGGGTAACTCCATCATATTGGGTAACGTATCCACAGGAATCCCGCATAATTCCCCTTGACGAGTTTGCGTTAAAATCAAAAACTCGGCGGTGAAAGATTCCCCTGATTGCAGCTGATAACTCAATTTCTGATGCAAATTGAGTAACATAATGGTGCGGTTTTCGTGCATAACAAGGCTCAACCCTTTGATATGAGATTGGAGTTCCGAGGGAGTTTCGGTGACTTGTAAAACGGCATCAATGGGAAGGGCACAGAAATAGTCACCAATTTTAAAAACAATGGATTTTAAAGTTTCTTCTTCCGATTGATCCCAGGTATAAAAGGAGGGATTGAGAGATAGGGAGGATGGATTTGTCATGATTTCAAGTTTTTCCCAATCGTGCTAAGTAAATCTTGATCCAAATAGGGCTTGGTAATATAGTCAGCAGCACCGAGTTCCATAGCGATTCGTTGATATTTATCGCGGGTGCGAGACGTTAGAACAATAACTGGAATATTTGCCCATTCTGGATTTTCTCGGGTTGCACCCATAAATTCTAAGCCATTCATGCGAGGCATTTCTAAGTCACAAATCATTAAATCCACCTGAGCCCCTTGCTGCAATAACTCTAATGCCTCTTGACCATCTTGAGCTTGGATCACTTGATGCCCTGCCTTTTCCATAATCATGGAGAGGGTTTGTCGCTCGGTAATGGAATCATCAATCACCATTAGGGTTCGACTATGCTCTTGCTTGGGAGAGAAGGATGAAGAATTGCTTTTAGTGGTCGTTGCACCATCGTCCTCATGGATATTTTCGGATTCAGCTGAGGTGGCATGAGCGCTATAAGGATTAGTAACATCTTCGGCAAGCCGTTGATAGGGCAGTTGTTGCGTGGAACCAGAAGCCAATTGTAAGGAGGGTTGTTGTTTCCTTTGGGATGAGCTAACTGATTGACCCTGCACTTGATTATGCCTAATCAAGGCTGAGCCATCTATTACGAGACTGAGACGACCATCGGGGAGAATGGTACAACCGTAGGCATAAGAAGGAGGATTGACGGCACTAGAAATGGGTTTCAAAACTAATTCTTGTTCTTCAATGACGGTATCAATTTCAATCCCCACTAAGCCATCGACGGTTCGCACTAATAATAAAGGAGCAATCCCTTCTTGGGCTGTTAGCAGCGTCGTTTTTTCCTGCATTCCCACTTCTGAAGAGCTTTGAGTTTGCAGCAAATAGTGGGCATGGGGTTGATAATTTAATAAGGTACTCAGTGGATGAATGGGAACGGTAATGGGGTCTTTCCCTTTTTGGGATTGCCATTGCAAAACTTTACGAGAGCCTAACCATCTCAGTTTCTCCTGTTGAGGAATTAAGACTTGTTCTACTTCATCAGCAATAAAGCTATAGACTCCATTTCCTGCTTCACAGACTAATAAACGGGCACTCATTAAGGCCCCTCGAATTTGAAGATAAAAGGTTGTTCCTACCCCAACTTCACTTCTGACAGTGACAGAGCCGTTAATCCGTTGCATCTGGGAGTAAACGACATCTAACCCAATTCCGCGCCCTGACAAATCGGTGGCATTGCCAACGGTGGAAAATCCTGGTTCACACAGCACTTTCAATAATTGATCTTCGGGGTGAACAGCGTTGCGAATTTCGCGGACTTGTGCTTTGCTAAGCAGATTTTTTTCTTGAGCCCGTTGACAGATTTTTTCCACATTTAAACCTTGACCATCGTCTCTGACTTCGACAATGGTTCGATTGCCTTGGTTATAGCTATGGATCAAAATTTGTCCTGTAGTGGGTTTTCCTTGTTTTTTACGCTGTTCAGGGGATTCAATGCCATGATCAAAGGCGTTGCGCACCAAATGCAGTAGCGCGTCATAAAGATTTTCCGTGATGGCTTTATCCACCATCACTTGCACCCCAGACAGCTTCAGTTCCACTGATTTGTTATAGGACTCTTTTAATTGCTTCACCATTGGGGGAAAGCGATTGAGAACTTTTTCAATGGGAAGCATCCGTACGGATTCTAAACTATCGCGTAGTTGGCGAGACAGGCGTTGCTCCCGTTCGACAGAAGCAGCAGCTCCACGGACCAGATGATTCACATCCTCAAGGGCTTGTTCTAGTTGACTATTTTCTTCTAAGGAGGCATATAATAGTTGTGCAAAGTTACTGTTGGCGTATTCCCGAGGAAGATCATCTCGCATTTGAAAGAGGGTGCGTTGATGTTGACTCAGCCAGCCTCCCAATTTTTGTAGGGCATTTTGATATTGCTGATCTCGCAAATAAAGAAGGTTTTGGTTAATGGATAGTTCCCCCACCAGATGATTGAGGGTTTCCACTTGTTCTAAGTCAACGCGAATACTGACATTGGTTCGAGCAGGCGGACTTTGTTGATGAAATTGTGCCGATTCCAGTTCCGGTTCGTGGCTTGGGCTTGTTTGGAGGGTGGTTTCTTGTTCGGAAGATTCACTGCTATCTTCGGCTTCTGCTGCTTCTGATGGCGGGTTTGCCGAAACCGTTTCCATGGCTTGTTCTGAAGCGGAGGTGCTAGATAAGGGCTCTTGTTCGTTGAGTTCAAATCCGCCAAAGGTATCTTCGAGGGATAATTCTTGTTCTTGGAAGAGCTCGCTTTCAGGTTGAGGGGAGGAAGGGGTTTCTTGTTCTAAAAAGCCTTTTAAAATTTCTGAGGGTTCACCTCCCTGTTCGCGATCGCCGTTTAATACAGCTTGTCGGGCTTCCCCAATATTATTTAAGACTTCCTGAGCAATATCGGCAGCAGCATTGGGATTTTGTTCCAGTGCCTGCAGGGCGGTTTGAGCAATTTGTTTAAACCCGTCTAGGCTTAAAGATTCCGCTAATCCCACAAAGACTTCCATTTGCTCTTTAACGGTTTCAGCAATGGTTTGGGAATCAGCGTTTTGCTCTAACAGGGACTGAATTTTGTCCATGCGCTGTTTGACCCCAACTTGAAACACCGATTGCGTCATATCAAATCCCAGTTCTTGGGAGGAGGGAATACTGGGTTCTTCGTCAAAACAGTCTCCGAGTTTCTCTTGGAGTTTTTTAAAAATTTCCTCGGCTCGTTGCAAGTTTTGCTGATCACTACTATTATCCCCTTGGATTTCGTTGTTATAGGCTACTCGCAAGCATTCATAAATATCCATCAGCAAGGTTTGTAGTTCCGAATCAAAGATAGCATTGGGAGATAGTAATGCCCCAAAAATATCTTCCAGTTGATGAGCAATCGTTTTAATGGTCTCTCGTCTGACGTTGGCAGCAGCCCCTTTCAGGGTATGGGTGGCACGCATTAATCCGTGAACCGTTGCTTTAGAGTGATCCTCACGGATGTTATAGATTCCCGTTTCGACTTGTTCTAATAAGTCGGGGGCTTCATTACGGAATAGTTCGTAACTCTGTTCGCGAATTTCGTCGTCGGTGGTCATTGTTTTTACGGTTTATTGGAGACGGGTATTTATGATGAACTTAATTAGGATGAATGTGGTGTGGGGTTAATACAAAACAAGAAGTGCCTCACTATCCTCCTCCAAAGGAATAACAATGAACAATAACCAATAGTTAATTGTCCATTGTTACGGTTCAACCTTTAGATGGTGAATTTATCCACTGTGGATTGTAATTCTTCGGCAGTGTTTAGGGCTTCTTTGAAGGAAGCAGACAAGGCTTTGGATTGTTCTGAGGTGGAATTGGCAATTTCTGCAACTTCTTTCATGGTGTTGGTTACCGATTGTGATTGTTGCAGTTGTCCTTGACTGGCATCGGTAATGCTTTCCACTAATTGACTAATTTCCGCCGTTGCTGCTGCGATCGCGTTGAGCTCTTCTTTAGCTTCTTGCACTAAATTCGTTCCAGAACTTACCTGCGCGATCGCGCGTTCGGTGACTTTAATCGCTTCACTGGTTTGATTGCGAATTTCGGTAACTAAGTCTTCAATTTCTTTGGTCGCATCAGCCGACTGACGGGCTAAGGAGCGTACCTCATCAGCAACAACCGCAAAACCGCGACCATATTCACCAGCCCGAGTTGCCTCAATCGAGGCATTTAAGGAGAGTAACTGCGTTTGTTTGGAAAAGTCACTAATCAAGTTAACCACCCGAGAAATTTTCTGGGATGATTCTCCCAATTGCCGAATATTGCGACTGGTTTCAGACACAGCATCGCGAATGCCCTCAATTCCTTCCACGGTACGATTCATGGCAGCATCACCCGAAGAAACGGTTTCATTGGATTTTTTCACCGCTTCATTAATGGCTTGGGCATTATTGGCAACTTCTTGAGTGGACTGCGTCATGGATTCCACTTCTTTTAAAGCATCACTCAAGGCGTCTGACTGTTGAATGGCTCGTTGTGAGAGCTGATTAATGGCTTGGTCACTTTCATTGGAAGTTTCTGACACTTGTTCCACTGCTTGTTGCACTTGCACCACAATTTGTCGTAACCCTTTCAGGGTATTGTTATAAGCATCTGCAATGGTTCCTAATTCATCATCGGTAACAGGCGCCCGAACGGTCAAATCCCCATCTAGAGCAGGACGAACCGCCGTTAACAAATCAATGGCTCGTTGTTGTAATAGCTCTTTAGCTTTCCGTTCCCGTTCTGCTGCTTCGGCTAGCTGTTCCGATTGCTGCTGAATTTGCTCCAGGTATTCTGCTTGTTTGAGGGCAATGCCAAGCTGTACCCCAATCTGCCGTAATAATTTGACTTCTTGTTCTTGCCACTGGCGAGGACCACTATTTTGGTAAACCCCTAAAATGCCCCATAATACCTGATCTTGGAATACAGGCACCAAGATATAGGCACGACATTGGAAGGTTTCTAACAATTCAACGTGACAAGAATCAAATCCTTCTTGATAAATATCGGGAACGACGTGACTTTCTCCGCGAGCGTAACGCCCCCCTTTATTTTCTTGGAGATAGGTATCTTTAACGTTGCCTTCCTCGGTTCCCACCAACGGTTTCCAACCCGTTGCCAACGATTCAGCAACAAAGCCACCACTCCAGTCTTCACCGAATTTATAAATGCCAACGCGATCGGCTTTCAGTAGCAATCGAACTTCTTGGGTGGTGGTATCAAAGATGGAACGAACATCTTGAGAGCGACGAATTTTATCAACGACTTTCGATACCGCTTGTTCCCGTTCCGCAGCTTCGGCAAGTTCGTTGGATTGTTCTTGAATTTGCTCGAGATATTGGGCTTGTCTCAGGGCAACGCCAAATTGGGTAGCCACTTGTCGAGTCAGTTGCACTTCACTTTCTTTCCACTGTCGGGGGCCACTATTTTGATAAACCCCTAAAATGCCCCATAGGGTGTCATCTTGAAAGACAGGGGCCAAAATATAGGAACGAGCTTGGAAGGTTTCTAATAACTCAACGTGGCACTCATCAAACCCTTGTGTATAAATATCGGGAACAACATGATTTTGCCCTAAGGCATACCGCCCCCCTTGATTATCTCGCAGGTAGGTATCTTTAACTTTCGCTTCCTCCGTTCCAACAAGCGGTTTCCAACCGGTGGCAACGGATTCTGCTACAAATTCGCCGCTCCAATCTTCATAGAATTTATACAGGGCAACGCGATCCGCTTGCAGAACATATCGCACTTCCTGAGTGGTATTCTCAAAAACAGCATTGACTTGTGGCGTGCGCCGAATCCGATCCACCACTTTGGAAATGGTTTTTTCCCGTTCGATTCCTTGGGCGAGTTGCTCATTTTTCTGTTGCAGTTGTTCGACAAATTCTGCTTGATTGAGAGCAATCCCCAGAGTGTCACTGACCTCTAACACCAAGTCTTTATCCGATTCTTGCCAGTTGCGAGGGCCGGTATTTTGATAGGCTGCTAACAATCCCCAGAGTTTATCCCCTTGGAAAATGGGAACGTTAATGTAAGCGCGGCATTCATATTGTTCCAATTGGTTGAGGTAACAACGGGAAAAGCCCATTCGATAGATGTCATTGACAACACTATATGGTTTGCCTTGGGCATAGCCGCCCCCTCGATTATCTTTGAGATAGGTGTCTTCAGCTTCACGGGCTCTTTGATTTGAGCCTAATCGCCGTAAACTACAGTCGTTTTTGATTTCCTCAATCGCCTCTCCTGTTTCAGGAGTCACTAAAGGGGTCCATCCTGTTGTCACGGCTTCGGCAACAAAGCCCCCACTCCAGTCTTCATTAAAGCGATAAATCCCAACGCGATCGCAGCCGAGAGCGCGACGGAGTTCTTGGGTAGTGACATCAAAAATGGTGTCTAAATCTTGCGATTGCCGAATCCGAGCAATAATATTAACTTTCGTTTGCTGACGATTTTTCTCTTGTTTGACTTTATCTTGGAATTGGAAACTGGCAAGTTTCAGCGCCAATTCGGTACTAATTTGATAGAGGAGATTAATTAAGTGGTCTTCCCAAGGTTGGGGCGTTTGACAACGATGAACCACTAATAACCCCCAAGGTTTGCCATCAATGCGCAGAACTAGGGCGAGGCTATTTTGAACTTGATAGCGATTCAACAGTTGTTGCTGATAGGGGGTAATGCGCCCTGTCTCATTTAAGTTGACAATCCCTTGTTGTAAATATTCGTCTGCTTGTTCGAGTCCAAACAAGGGTGCTGGTAGAGTTTCGCCTTTAGCAGGGGTCCAACCCCGTTCCACAGTTTCTGCAAGGACTTTTCCTTGATCTTGATCGTCAAAGCGATATACTAAACTGCGGTTTGCCCCACTCAGTTTTAAGGTTTCGCGACAGACTAAATCTAAAAGGCTTTGGAAATCGTTACTTTGTTGAATTTGGTTGGCAAGGGTTAATAGTTGATCCCGTTGGGCTTGAGAATAATTGCCATTTCCATTGCCAGATTCGGTGACACTAGGTTCTTGAATAAAATTTTCAAACTGTTGTCCAATGGATTCAATGGTTTGGAGTTTATTGAGGATTTCAGTGCGTTCTAATCCTCTAACCCGCGATAATTCTTGTCTTAAGTCTTTTAAATTGGCTTGAAAATCTTCTAAGTTAGGAGAATTAGCCGCAACACTGGGCATGTCTGGTTGTTCGGTTTGGGAGGATTGAGTATTGGTATCTTCGGTATACATATGAAGCTTTCTGGGATTAACAATGAGTGCGGAAAAATTAAGAGGAAAACGCATTGACAAGCGCTTTCGCATCCAAAATAATACTACTGGCTTGGGTTAAATACCCTTGGACATAAGACAAAACATGTGATGGAAATAACCCTTGTGGGGGTTGCAGTTTTTGCCAGTCATGTTGTTCAATCGTTTCTACTTGGCGAACCGCAATCCCTAATTCTTGGTGTTCTACTTGTAGGACGATAATATTAATGTTAGCGGTTAGATTCTCCAATTCCCAAATCGGAGAAAAACCTAATAATTCATTAAGATCAACTAACCATAACATTTCTCCCCGCCAATTATGAATGCCTAAAACACTGGTGGGAACATCGGGAACAGGAAGAATCATCTCGCCAGAGACACTTAAGACTTCCCGAACATGGGTTACTGGCAGTAAAGCCGTGTCTTCTTCCCCAAGGTAAAACCGTAAAAACCGTTTTCCTGGTTGGATTTGTGGTTCAACGATTTGAGCCTCTTCTGCCTCGGATAGAGAGAAGGAAGGGGTAATTTTTATCGACTCTAGCCATTGTTTGAGTTCTTCTTGTGGCTTGCTGGCGGGTTGGCTCACTTCAATCTCTTTTAACCACCCCGGAATTTCTTCTTCCTTTTGGCGCCCACAAGCGCGAATTTTTTCTACTTCCTTAGGATCAAGTTTGGCTGCAAGTTGTTGCAGTAACTTGAGCATTTGTTGTTCATTAGGGACTTGATCTGCGCCTTCTAGCAAGACGAGTAAATGCCGTTGCTTTTTTTTGACGCGTGTGGCAATTCCCTGATGGGCTAACTTATTATTCAAAAAGGTCGCTATCAG
>JAHEOB010000143.1 GCA_018610095.1 Halothece sp. MAG | reverse complement strand
CTGTTGTTTCGCTTTCCGTTTGGCTTCTTGGGCTGCCTGTTCCGCAGCTATCCGTTTTTGTTCCTCTTCTTCTGCTTTTTTATCACGATAATACTGATAATCCCCGTCATAAACAACTAATTCCCCTTCATTAATTTCTACAATTTTCGTCGCGACTTGGGAAATAAAATAACGGTCGTGAGAGACAATTAAAGCCGTTCCATCATAGTTTTGCAATGCCGATTCAATATTTTCTTTGGCAGGAATATCTAAATGGTTAGTCGGTTCGTCTAAAATTAATAAATTAACAGGAGTTAACAACATTTTAGCAAGTGCCAGTCGCGCTTTTTCACCCCCACTAAGGGCAGAAACCTTCTTTTGGACCGTTTCCCCACTAAATAAAAACTTGCCTAATAACGCCCTAATATCTTCGTAATTCCAATCAGGAACTGCCTTTTGGATCGTTTCTTCGACAGTTAAAGATAAATCTAAGGCTTCTGCTTGATTTTGTTCAAAATAACCGGGAATTACGTTATGTTTTCCTAATTCCACCGTTCCTTCAGTGGGCGATTCCATCCCCATAATTAACCGTAACAGTGTCGATTTTCCAGAACCATTGGGGCCTAAAAACGCAATGCGATCGCCGCGTTCCACAAGTAAATTACTACTAAGAAATAAAATGTGATCGCCGATACTATAGGTTAAATTTTCAATTTTGACCACCTCTTTGCCACTTCGAGGGGCAGTGGGAAATCGAAACTTGAGCGTTTTGACATCCCCTTCTGGTGGTTCAATTTCTTCCATTTTTTCCAGTTGTTTTTCGCGGCTTTTTGCTTGACTACTGCGATTAGCACTAGCCCGAAATTTCTCAATAAATTGTTTTTGTCTCGCAATTTCTTTTTGCTGACGTTCGTAAGCACTGAGTTGCGCTTGGCGATTAAATTCTTTTTGTTCTAAATAACTAGAATAATTTCCTAAATAGGTAGTAGAAACCCCTCGTTCGGTTTCAACAATATGCGTACATAATCGATCTAAAAACTCCCGATCATGAGACACGATCACCATGGGTGTATTCAGATTTTTCAAATACTGTTCTAACCATTCAATGGTTTCTAAATCAAGGTGGTTAGTCGGTTCGTCTAGTAATAACAAATCAGGTTCCTGTAACATGACTTTCCCCAGACAAATTCGCATTTGCCAACCACCACTAAAACAACTAACAGCGCGATCGCCGTCGTCTTGAGAAAACCCGAGTTCAGGTAAAATACGACTAATTTTGGTATCTAATTCATAACCATCTTCTGCTTCAAATTGTTTTTGATACTGATCCAGTTTCCGAATTAATTTCTCCAACTTATCAGGATCAGCCGTTTCCATTTCCTTTTGCACTTGTTCTAAGTTTTTCTGAATCTCATTGGCTTTTTCAAAGACTTTCCAAAGTTCTTGGCGAACGGTTAATTCTGGATCGACATCAAATTCTTGACTTAAATAACTAATTTTGATGGAAGGAGAACAAACCACTTTCCCACTACTGGGTTCGGTTTTGCCCATAATAATGTCGAGTTGAGTGGTTTTGCCAGCACCATTAACCCCAACTAAGCCAATGCGTTCTCCTGCTTTAACTTCCCAATTAACATCCTTGAGAACTTGCCCTGTTCCGTAAGTTTTGGTAACGTTTTCTAATCGTAAAATTGACATAGTTTGCTCAGTTATCTAACCTTCTTTCGTCTCTATTACAGTTGATGCCCTAAAAATAAGAATGGGGGTTGCCTACAGTTTTGATGTCGGATTTTCCCACTATCTTTTAATATCAGGTTTATGGGTATCCTATACTATTTTAAAGTGATGACGTTTTCATTTAATTATGTTAGAAAATTCCCATCGCGCAGCCCATTCCGACGATCAAATCTTGATCCAGCCTAGATAACAGTGGCGTAATCAAACTAACGACGGCGGGATGGTGTGGTTTTTTTGTTAAGGGGAGGAAGTGGTGGGGCTTGATCATCCCCCTTGAGGTAACGGGGACTGCTTTTAGCAGGGGAAATGGGGCGCTGTTTATAACCTTGCCACCACCGTAGCGCGATCGCGCCACCGCCCACTAAAATCCCAAAACTGAGTAACGTCCAACGTTCGCCAAACCCGCCAATGACTGCATTCACTAACCCCATCGTAAAAACAAATGCCGTCATTGGTTCTTTGCGATAAGCACGGGTAATAAAGCGAGGTAATAATGGATTCATTGAAGTTTTCTCAGCATCCAACGTGAACAAGACTTACTAATTTCTAGGCTAGCGAACGATTAAATTAATCCCAACCAAGATAAGATACCTTGATCCCCCCACCATTCAATTAGCAGCATTAAAACAAATCCTACCATGGCAGCACGACCATTGAGACATTCTGCGTAGCGATTAAAACCAAATTTCGGTTCTTGGGTATTAGGCGTAACACTGGGTTGAGGTTGATTTGTCATTACTCTACCGCTAACTTGTGAAGTTGATTGGGAGTTTTTATTCTCATCATATCATTTCAAGCACTATGTGGCGAAGCCACCGCCCTACGGGCATCGCGCTGAAAGTATCCATGGAGTGTCCGCTTAACGATTGATTGTGATTGGTTATATGTTTGCTAACGTTAATCCCTCTCAAAACAGAAAACTAACGGGTGATGAGCAACGTCTATCATTATTGTGACGACATCTAAACAACATGAAGATAAAGTAGAAACGTAGTAATCAATTTGACTGGCAATATTCTCAAACCAATAACGTTTGATAAATTTATTGATATTGTTTCATGAACACTAGCAATTGAACCAACAACCGATCAGTTACGCTACCCATTCCTCGCTATGGTGAAAGTTTTATTAGTCGAAAATAACCAACGGGATTGCCTGGTAGTCTCTCGTGCCTTAGAGAACGGATGTGAGAATCCGGTTACCATTATTTCTGCTAATAGTTGTGCCACTGCAGTTCGTGAATTAGAAACCAATCCTGATATTGAATGTGTCTTTTTAGACTATCGGCTGCCCGATGGTGATGGGTTGAGTTTGATTCAACAAGTACGACAACAATTTAATAAACTTCCTTTGGTTGTTTTAACGGGGCAAGATGATCATCAAATGGCTGTTGATTTAATGAAAGCAGGCGCGATCGATTACTTATCCAAAGATAACATTTCCCCAGAAAACTTGTCCCAAAGTTTATACCGTGCCATTCGAGTGTATCGGGCAGAAAAAGAAGCAGAAGCTGCCAATTCCCGTTTGCGAGAAAGTGAGGAACGGTATCGGTTGGTGTTGGAAGGCTCGAATGAAGGCATTTGGGATTGGAATTTGCAATCCCAGGTTGTCTATTGTAATGACCGCTTTTTGCGGATGATTGGCTTATCTAGCAGCGCCAAAGAAATTGATAAACAACAGTTTTATGAACAAATTCACCCTGATGATCGCGCTCAGGTAGAAAGCAAGATTGAAGACTGCGTTCATGGCAAAACTTCTCAATTAGAAGTAGAATTTCGAGTGCATCATTCCTCAGGAGAAGATCGTTACTGTATTGCCCGAGGAAAAGCCCAAACAAACCGTTGGGGGCAACCGTATCGTCTCGCAGGGGTGCTGATTGATATCACAGAACGAAAACGTAACGAAGTTCGCACCCGTTTTCTTGCTGAAGCTAGTCAACTGCTTTCTTCATCTCTAGATTATCGTACCACCTTGGAAAATTTAGCTCGGTTAGCTGTTCCTCAGTTAGCAGATTGGTGTGCCATTGATGTTGTCGATTCGGAAAATGGATATGAGACATCACCTAAACTAAGGCGGATTGCTGTTGCCCATGTTAATCCTCATAAAGCAAACTTAGTGTGGCAACTCCAAGCCTATCTAAATGTGAAAAATGGAACCCCCCATTGTAGTGCCGCTGTTGTGCGTAGCCGTCGCCCAGAATCCTGTTTTTATGTCACTGCTGCCCAAACTTATCACATGGCAGTGGATCAACAGCATTTACGGTTGTTAGAGGAACTTAACTGTCGTTCTTATATTTGCGTCCCCCTAACAGTGGGAAACAAAATTTTAGGAACGCTATTATTTGCTACCAGTGAGTCAGCAAAATATTATAATCAAGCAGATTTATCCTTAGCAGAAGACTTAGCGCAACGGGCTGCCCTTGCCATTGAAAATGCCCGTCTTTATAAAGAAGCTCAAGAAGCAACCCATAATTTACGTACCACTTTTCGGATTTTACAAGAACAAGAACAACAATTGCGGACGCTACAGCAATTAACGAATTTATTGAATCAGCGTCTGAGTAATTTACCCGAATTATTAAAAGTAATGGCGCAAGCGACTTATAAAACGATTGGGCAAGCACAAGTTTGCTTGATTAGTTTATACAATTCTCGCCAAGAAATTATGTTAACGGTGGCTGCCGGAGAACAAACCGAAAATCTAGATTTACAAGAAGTTTTTTCCCTAGAAGATGGGGTATTACAAGCAGTTTTTACAACAGGTTCACCGCAACTTTATCACAATCCCCAACCTTCAGATCAATTACCCAAAGTCATTTATGGGGTTGCCATTGAATCTGCCCAATCCGGTCGTTTAGGGATTTTAGCAGTGGGCAATTGGGGCAATCAATCCCCAGAAAATACTCATTTTGAATTTAATCAAGAAGATCGCAATTTGTTAAAAGCAGTCGGAGAACAAGCCGCGATCGCGATCGAAAATGCCCGCTTAATCAAAAGTCTTGAAGAAGGGGAAGAACGTCTAGAACAACAAAATAAAATGCTGGCGCAACAAAATCAAGAATTAGAACGTCAGCAGCGACAAATTAAATTACAAAATATCAAATTATTAGAAGCAGCGCGATTAAAATCGCAATTTATTGCCACCATGTCTCATGAATTGCGAACCCCGATGAATGCTATCATTGGGTTTTCCCAACTGTTATTGAAACAGGGAAAAGATAACTTAAAACCGCAACAAACCCAGATGTTAGAGCGCATTTTAAGTAATGGGAAAACCTTACTGACCCTGATCAATGATATTCTGGATTTATCCAAAATGGAAGCGGGACGGTTAGAATTACGGTTAGAACGATGCAATTTGAAAACGGTTGTTTCTAATACCATTGAAGAACTGCGATCGCTGGCGGAAGAAAAACAAATTGCCCTCGCTTTTACCTCTCAAATGAAAAATCCCTTGATCTACAATGATAGTAACCGTCTCCGTCAAATTATTGTTAATTTATTGTCTAATGCCATCAAATTTACTGACCAGGGAACTGTTACCGTAACGGTTAGTGAAGCAGGAGAAGATTGGGTCAAAATTACGGTATTAGATACCGGAATTGGCATGACGCAAGAACAACAAAATCAAATTTTTGAAGCCTTTCGTCAAGTCGATCAAACCTTAACCCGAAAACATGCTGGAACGGGATTAGGGTTAGCAATAACCGATTCTTTAGTGGCACTCATGGGAGGAAAAATTGTTGTTAAAAGTGAACTCTATCAAGGGTCTCGATTTCAGATAAAATTACCTCGTTATGTCAAACAAAAAGAATCGGAATCCTCTTATTTAGAAACTCAGAATAACTCGACTCAATTATATTAAACATAGTCGTTTCCAGTTTGGTTCAGTGACCAGTTAACTGTAACAATAGTTTCCAAAAATGGTATTAGATGCTAGCCCTGTTGGAATCAAAAATAACCGATATAGGCTCGATCGCGCTGCCAAACTTGACAAACACTAGTAATGGAAAGGTTAAATAGGGCACAATAACCATTAACGAATCATCAAAAGCAATTATGGAATACCGTCAACTGGGAAACACTGATATCCAAGTTAGCCTGATCTGTCTCGGTACGATGACATGGGGGGAACAAAACAGCCAAGAAGATGCCTTTGCCCAAATGGATTATGCTCTGGAACAGGGGATTAATTTTTTTGATACCGCAGAAATGTATTCCGTTCCCCCGAAAGCAGAAACCTATGGGCGAACCGAAGAAATTATCGGCGAATGGTTTCAAAGTCGCAAAAAGCGCGATCGCGTCATTCTTGCTAGCAAAGTGGCTGGCAAAACCAACATGGATTGGGTTCGTGAGGGAAAAAATCAGTTAGATCGCCCCAATATTACCCAAGCCCTAGAAGATAGTCTGAAACGCCTTAAAACGGACTATATTGATTTATATCAACTTCATTGGCCCGATCGTCCCACTAATCGCTTTGGTAAACTCGGGTTTGATTATTCTGCTGATGAACTTCCTGCTGGGGAATTGGAAAAAATGCACGAAGTGTTAACGGTGTTGGGAGAACAAATTCAAGCAGGAAAAATTCGTACCATCGGATTATCCAATGAAACCCCGTGGGGCGTAATGACTTATCTCAAACTGGCAGAAAAGTATAGTCTCCCCCGCATGGTGAGTATCCAAAATCCTTATAGTCTGTTGAACCGTACCTTTGAAATTGGATTATCCGAAGTGGCAGTGCAAGAAAACTGTGGTTTATTAGCTTATTCTCCCTTAGCTGGAGGAACCTTAACTGGCAAATATCTCGGTGGCAATATCCCCCCAGGAAGCCGTCGCAGCCTTGATTCCCGTCCTTCCCGTTATGAAAATCCCCGTACAGAAAATGCCACCAAGGGATATGTCGAGATAGCCAAAAGACATAATTTAAATCCCGGCCAAATGGCACTTGCATTTGTGAACCGCCAGCCCTTCCTGACTTCCAACATTATCGGGGCAACGACGATGGAACAGCTAAAAACTGATATTGATTCCATTAACGTACAATTGAGTAAGGAGGCTTTAGCAGATATTGAAGCCCTCCATCAAGATAATCCTAATCCAGCCCCGTAATGGTACAAATTCAAGACTCCCCAAAACAGTCTCATCATCCGATTTGGTCAATTCTTAAATTATTTTTATTAGTGACCACAGGGGGAATTACCCTTGTGACACTAGTGATTCTAACTGGCATTTGGCGCACCAGCGATCGCGCTGTCAGCATTGTGGAAAACTTTTTTCAAGGGTCAGATTCCCCGCCAGAAGTTTCGGTGTCTAATGTTGTCGTTAGTGAACTTAAGGGAGTCGAGGAACTAACCACGACTGTATTTACCACCCACTCGGTTGTTCCCACCGAACAAAGTCGCAACCTTGGCCAGTTCACGGTGGGAACCACTCGTTTACTCTATGTTGCCCAAGGCGAAGTTCGCGCGGGAGTCGATCTAACCGAGATTACGATTGAGGATGTCACGGTTAAGGAAAAAGATGACACCCTTGTTGTTACCCTGCCCCCTGCCCAAATTTTAGACCATAAACTCGATGTCAATGAGTCCCAGGTGCAGAGTTATGATCGGGGATTTCTCAATTTAGGGCCTGATGTTGCCCCGCAACTGCAAACCTTAGCCCAACGAGAGGGCTTAAATCAAGTGATTGATGCTGCCTGTGAT
>JAHEOB010000142.1 GCA_018610095.1 Halothece sp. MAG | reverse complement strand
TTCCTCTCCTTTTTCTGAAACCGTATGAAAATAGAGTTGAAATCCTGATAATACTTGATGTTGGTCAGAAAGATCATATTGATTTTCCGCCAAAACCTTAGTTTGTAACTCCGGATTTAAGGGATTGACTTGAAATTGCGTACGCGATCGCTGCACTTCTTGACGCATTAAATAATGATAAGTGCGTTCAATTTCCCAATAACCCAAACAACAATCAAAAAAGTGTTGCAACTTTGAGATATCCATAGATGAACTGATTGATACTAACCTTGAGCCAACAATCTGCGGAAGCTGCTGATCCACTTTCCCTAATTAATCATCCATCACCCCTAGCGTAGTTTAGCCTGTTGAGCTTGTAATTTCTCAATTTCGGCATCAATTTTCATAATTTCGGGATTTTGCCCAATTTTTGCCATGGTGGTTTTCTGAGAAATATCAACTTGCTGAGCGGATTGAAATAAGTCATTAACAATTCTTTCTCGATACCGTTCTAATTCAGTGATCGCTTGTTCAATTGCTTCTGGAGAGTCGTTCTCTTTCTGCTGATCTAACATTTTGACCACATCCTTGATTTGCCTTACTAGCCTCGATCTTCGCAAAACCTGTCAAGCACTGCTAGAGATATTAAGGAAAGTTAAACCAAATCCTCATATCAAATTATGCTTTTTAAAGATTAACCATTTATAATTTTTTAATATTTTGGGCTCTTGTTAAGTTAAGCGCATAAATCTTAATATATTGTAACACCAAAACAGGCGTATAGGGTGTATAAATTTACGGTGAAGGGTTTAAAACAAAGGCGAAAGCCAAAAGAAACTTTGCCATGAGAAGATTATTCATAATTCTCATCTAATCATTGGTTTTTTCTCAGATTTTTAGTCAAATCGGCTTCGCCAAGGAGTGAAACCCTTCTCAAATTCAGGCAATTGTCGTAAGGAGATTGAAAAACAATGTTTGACGCATTTACTCGTGTTGTATCCCAAGCGGATAGCCGTGGTGAGTTCCTAAGCACGGAACAACTCGATGCCCTCAGCCAAATGGTGAAAGAAGGTAATAAGCGGTTAGATGTGGTTAACCGTATTACCAGCAATAGCTCCAGCATTGTTGCCAACGCGGCTCGTGGCTTATTCGCTGATCAACCCCAGTTAGTCCAACCTGGCGGAAATGCTTATACGAACCGTCGGATGGCTGCTTGCTTACGGGATATGGAAATTATCCTTCGTTACGTCACCTATGCCGCTTTGGCTGGAGATGCCAGTGTTCTGGAAGATCGCTGCTTAAATGGACTCCGTGAAACCTATCAAGCACTTGGGGTTCCCGGGGCATCCGTTGCTGCTGGCGTTGAAAAAATGAAAGAAGAAGCAATCCGCATTGCCAATGATCCCAATGGCATTACCCAAGGGGATTGCAGTCAATTAATGTCAGAAGTCTCCAGCTACTTCGATCGCGCTGCTTCCGCAGTTGCGTAAATTAAGGTTTGTCTAGCCTTAAGTTGGGAATCTTAATTTATTGGAAAACCTTTTTTGTAAACCTGTTGTAAACGTTAGGAAAAGATTAGAAAAATGAAAACGCCAATTACCGAAGCAATCGCTGCTGCTGATAGCCAAGGACGTTTCTTAGGAAATACGGAACTACAAGCTGCCAATGGTCGTTTTGAGCGGGCCCAAGCAAGCATGGAAGCTGCTCGTGGTCTAACGCAAAAAGCCAACGACCTCATTAACGGGGCAGCTAACGCCGTTTATCAGAAGTTCCCTTACACCACTCAAATGCAAGGACCCCAATATGCTCACGATCAGCGCGGTAAAGATAAATGCGCTCGTGACATTGGGCACTATCTGCGCATGGTGACCTATTGCCTCGTCGCTGGTGGAACCGGCCCCATGGATGAGTACCTCATTGCGGGCTTGGATGAAATCAACCGTACTTTTGAACTGTCTCCTTCCTGGTACATTGAAGCTCTCAAGTACATCAAATCCAATCATGGCTTGACTGGCCAAGCAGCCACGGAAGCCAACGCTTATATCGACTATGCCATTAACGCCTTGAGCTAATCGTTCTTGGTGTTAGCCCGGAAGATTGAGCGAATGTTGACCTGGATTGTTAACTCCACGTTAACATTTGTGAATTTTTCCGGGCTTTGTTGTTGAAAATCCACCGCTCGGGGAGGGTATTAATTATGAAAACCTTAACTGTCTCAAATCTAGCTGTTGCGGGACGTTTAGGGCTAGATTCCGTTGATCGTGAACCCATCGAACTGCGTGGGAATGCAGATGACGATGACATGACAACGGTAATTCGCGCGGTATATCGTCAGGTGTTAGGGAACGACTATGTTATGGAGTCGGAACGCCTAACATCTGCGGAATCTCTGCTTCGTCAGGGTAATTTGACCGTGCGAGGATTAGTCCGCGTGATCGCAAAGTCGGAATTATATAAACAAAAGTTTTTCTATTGCAATTCCAATCAACGGTTTGTGGAACTAAACTTTAAACATCTGCTGGGTCGTCCCCCGTATAATGAAGCAGAATGGGCCTATCATACTAGTCTCTGTGAAGAACAAGGGGTCGATATGGAAATCGATTCCTATTTAGATAGTGATGAATACATTGCTAAATTCGGTGAAAACATTGTTCCTTACTACATTGGCTTCCAGGTAGGAGCAGGAGTACAAACCACCAACTTTACTCGGATGTTCCAGTTGTATCGAGGTTATGCTACCAGCGATCGCGCTCAAGCGGGCGGTCGAGAGCCACGATTAACTTGGGAACTGGGTAAAAATGAAGCCTCTTCCATTGTGACGCCTGCTAGCAGCACGGAAGAAGGCGTTCCACGGACACCCAAAACCTCCTTTGGGGGGATTGGTAACCAAGGAGCAAGAATGTTCCGTGTGGAAGTCAGTAGCCAAGTGGGGCAACAACTTCGTCCTGTCATTCGCTATAGCAATAACGCTTATTTGGTTCCGTACGAACAACTGTCGCAACGCTTGCAACAAATTGTCCGTCAAGGGGGCAAAATTGTGAGCGTTAGACCTGCTTAATCAAAAAAAAGGGATGAGGAGTCAACCCGATCATGAAGAGCAAACCAATTTGACCTTTGCACTCTGCCATTGATCTTGTTCTCCTCAATCCCAATCTTCTATTCTACCGCTATGAATTAAAAAAAGGAGCTTTAATCTAATGTACGGTCAAAATACCATTAGCAGTCCCAATGCTTCCGCCAGTCGGATGTATCGGATTGAAGTGCAAGGCATGCGTAAAGATAGTGATTCCACCAACTATCCCCTTCGTGAAAGTGGCAATGTTTTTATAACGGTGCCTTATAGTCGGATGAACCAGCAAATGCAATCTATTAATCGCATGGGCGGTAAAATTGTTAATATCGAGCCATTAAGTTACGAATCAGCTGGACAAGTTCAAACCACAAATAACAGTTGATGACAACGCCCCATCCTTATAATTCGGAACAGGCGATCGCGCATTTACAACAAACGGAAGATTTAAGTCTTCGCTACTATGCAGCTTGGTGGCTTGGAAAATTTCGAGTCACCGAGCCTGCAGCAATTACCGCGTTACTCACCGCCATGGAAGATGAAGCGGATCGCTCTCCTGATGGCGGATATCCCCTACGGCGAAATGCAGCCCGAGCTTTAGGCAAATTAAAATCCCCTCAAGCAGTTACCTCCCTCATTGAGAATTTAAACTCCAGTGATTATTATGTGCGAGAAGCCTGCGCTCAGGCCTTAGAAGAAATTGGTGATCCCAGTGCTATTAATCCCCTCAGAGAATTATTAGCAGGAGGGGTGGCTGCAGCAAAACCTGTTCCTGGGAAACCCCATTTAGTGCAACCCTACGAAGCGATTATTGAAGCCCTCGGCACATTAGGAGCAACCGAGGCTATTCCCGAAATTAAACCCTTTTTAGAGCATTCTGTTGTTAAAGTGCAATTAGCAACGGCGCGAGCCCTTTATCAATTAACAGGGCAACAACAATATGGTCAACAATTAATTGCCGGCTTAAGTGCCGAAAAACTGCCTTTGCGACGTTCGGCACTGATGGATTTAGGGGCGACCGATTATTTACCAGCAGCCGACGCGATCGCGCAAACCCCCGCCGAAAATAGTTTAAAATTAATTGCCCTCAAAGGATTACTGGAAAATCACTTACAGCAACAACAACAAGAGCTATCAGAACAAGCCGTACATTTGTTAAAATTAATGGATTCTCTGTTGTAGCCAGAGTTTTTCATGATGAATGATCCCATCCAGCGCTTTAAGTCACAACCGTGGCAACAACTGTTTTTGGTAGCCTTTCCAACAGTACTCCTTGCGAGTGTCGTCGATTTTTTATTCAAAATACTGTTTCAATCCGTTCCCGAGCTTCAAAAGCTATTCCTTTCAAGCAATTTTTTTTCTAGCTTAATCCTTTTTGGCGCAGGCGTAGCAATGGGAGCATTAGCCGTTTACTTCTGCGATTTTCGGCGATCCAAACTGTTTTTAAATGCAGGAAGTTTATGGGCGTTAGTGCTGTGTTTAATCATTGCTTTAGCTGTAATTAACCTTATTCTCAACCTTATTCCAATCCCACTTTTTCTGGTTAATTGGTCTCAGTTGACCGTCATTGGGATTCTTGTTGGGGTATTTTGGAAAGGACGACCTTATTGGCGGTGAAAGTAAGCAAGGCTGGCAAATCAATGCCAGCACTAGGACAACATCAGTGAACGCCCATGGAGATTTCTAGGGGAAGCTCCTCGTAATTGACATCAACTCGTTCTAACTGAGCTCCGAGTTGTTGTAGTTTTTGTTCTAAATTGTCGTAACCGCGATCGAGATGATGTAACCCTTGGATGGTGGTTATCCCTTTAGCGGCTAAGCCCGCAAGCACTAAAGCAGAAGAGGCTCGCAAATCCGTTGCCACCACTGGTGCCCCTGTTAACATCGAAACGCCACGAATAATAGCTTGTTGACCTTTCAAGCGAATATCAGCCCCCATGCGCTTAAATTCAGCAACATGACGCAGGCGATTTTCAAAAACGGTTTCTGTAATGACACTATCGCCTTGGCTAATTGACAGTAAGGCCATAAACTGCGCCTGCATATCAGTGGGAAATCCCGGATAGGGTAAGGTTTCAATATCAGTGGCTTGCAGGGGACCAGGGATGACCCGTAAACAATTGGGTTCATCGTTGACAATTTTTAACCCCATAGCGCGTAACTTGGCTAAGACAGGCGTTAAATGTTCTGGAATTACAGGGGATAAGGAAAGTTCCGATTGAGTGATAGCACCTGCCACTAAAAACGTTCCTGCTTCAATGCGATCGGGAATAATGGAATAATCAACGCCATGCAAGGATTTGACCCCAGAAATGGTAATGGTATTGGTGCCTGCACCGTAAATGTTGGCTCCCATGGCATTACAGAAGTTCGCCAAATCCACCACTTCTGGTTCTCTTGCGGCATTTTCAATACGGGTTTCCCCTTCCGCGAGGGTTGCTGCCATTAAAATAGTTTCGGTTGCCCCCACACTGGGATAATCGAGATAAATATCGGCTCCCTGTAAGCGATTACGAGAGCCAGGAATATCAGCATGAACAATGCCATGTTCAATTCGCACCTGTGCCCCCATTGCTTCTAAGCCATTAACATGAAGGTCCACAGGACGTGCCCCAATGGCACAGCCTCCCGGTAAGGGAACACGGGCAGCCCCCAAACGGCTTAATAACGGACCAATTACAAAAAAACTAGCTCGTAAGCGAGAAACAAGTTCATAAGGCGGTTTGGAAGTGGTAATATGTTTAGTATTAATCTCTAAACAATCTTGATTACGATGTAGTTTAATTCCTAAACTGGACAGAACATTGCCCATATGATTGATATCAACCAGAGCGGGAACATTTCCTAAGCGACATTCATCAGCAGAAAGCAATGTTGCTGCCATAATTGCTAATGCAGAATTTTTGGCGCCACTAATGGTGACATGACCTTGTAATTGGCTGTTTCCCCAAATTTTGAGTAATGTTTCGTTTTGGGAATTGCTTGGTAAGTTAATTGTTTGTTCCTCCACAACAACACACCACTTGAAAATAGCGAAAATTTGTTCTAATTTTATCGAAATTGAGTAAATTCGCAAGTAATTAAGACTACCTTTGCGAGACAGTTGATTTTGTTTGCAATTTCTAGCAAGCTAGACGTGGCTTAATAAGCACATTAAGGATTGCGGTGAATATGTCATTACAGAATCTATCAGAGAAAGTCGCAATGGTGACAGGGGCTTCTCGGGGAATTGGTCGCGCGATCGCGCTGGCTTTAGCTGATGAAGGGGCTAAAGTGGTGGTCAATTATGCTCGCTCCCGTGAAGCAGCCGATGAGGTGGTTAAGGAAATTCAGGATCAAGGGGGAGAAGCGATCGCAGTACAAGCGGATGTCAGTGAATCGGATCAAGTACAGCAGTTAGTTAAAGAAACTCGCAATCAATGGGGTAGCATTGATGTGTTAGTTAATAATGCAGGCATTACTCGGGATAC
>JAHEOB010000141.1 GCA_018610095.1 Halothece sp. MAG | reverse complement strand
TGGATTGAAGAGGTAGTTCGTGTTGAGCAACCCTTTAAGCGGGCGAGCCGAGAATTCCGTCATGGTCAACCCAGTGAAGTCGTGGTGAATACCCCTGAAGGTTCGGTTACGTTCGGGGAAAATCACCCAGTAGTATTAGTTGCCGGTCCCTGCTCGGTGGAAAATGAGGAAATGATTGTGGAAACGGCGAAATCTGTCAAAGCAGCAGGGGCAAAATTTTTGCGCGGGGGTGCCTATAAACCGCGTACCTCTCCCTATTCGTTCCAAGGTCATGGGGAAAGTGCCTTAGGCTTGTTGGCAACAGCACGAGAAGAAAGTGGTTTAGGTGTCATCACCGAAGTCATGGACACCGCCGATGTGGAAAAAGTGGCAGAAGTTGCCGATGTTTTGCAAGTGGGTGCCCGCAATATGCAAAATTTCCCGCTCTTGAAAAAGGTGGGAAGTCAAGAAAAACCCGTTTTACTCAAACGGGGGATGTCCGCAACCATTGAAGAATGGCTCATGGCTGCCGAATATGTTCTAGCAGCAGGGAATCCCAATGTGATTTTATGTGAGCGCGGGATTCGTACCTTTGATCGTCGCTACACTCGCAATACCCTAGATTTGTCCGTCATTCCGGTCTTGCGTTCTTTAACTCACTTACCAATTATGATTGATCCCAGCCATGGCACTGGTAAGTCTGAGTTTGTTCCTGCTATGGCAAAAGGCGCGATCGCGACGGGAACGGATTCTTTAATGATTGAAGTTCACCCCAATCCTTCCAAGGCTTGGTCAGATGGGGCACAATCCCTAACGCCTGCAGGATTTGATGAATTAGTAAATGACTTAGGCTTAATCGCCGAACCGTTAGGGCGTTGGGGAACCTCCCCAGTAACCGTCGGCTAAGACGGTAAGCGGTGATCAGTAGTTCAGTGTTGCTACTGGCTACTGATCACTAATTAATTGGTGTTCTAGAAGGGGCGCAGTAGCGCTTAACTCTAATTCGGGATGATCTTGTTGGATTTGTTCGAGATTCCATTGATTTTTAAACAGTAAAACCGGACGTTCCCAGAGATCTTTTACCGTTGCGGTATTAAAGAGTCGTCCTGCTTGTTCTAGAGCTTTCCAACCGCCTTTTACCCAACGGGCAACTTTGTATGGCAGCCGTTCTAACTGCGTATCCACGCCATACTCGTTTTCCATGCGATATTTCACCACTTCTAATTGTAATTCTCCGACGGCTGCTAAAATCGGGGCGATTTTACTTTCATCAGTGGAATACATAATCTGAATGGCCCCTTCTTCTCGTAATTCGGTAATGCCTTTGTTAAATTGTTTAAATTTAGAGGGATTGGGATTTTTCAGATAAGCGAATAATTCTGGAGAAAAGCAAGGAATTCCTTCATAAACTAGCTTTTTGCCGGTATAAACGGTATCGCCAATGGCAAAAACACCGGGGTTATTTAAGCCAATGACATCTCCGGGATAGGCGTTTTCAATGGAATCACGCTCTTTAGCAAACAGTTTTTGCGGACGGGAAAGACGAACCGTTTTGCCAGTGCGGGCATGATTCACTGTCATATCCTTTTCAAATTTACCGGTGCAGACACGAACAAACGCTACGCGATCGCGATGTTTGGGATCCATATTGGCTTGTAACTTAAACACAAACCCACTAAATTCGGGATAAGTGGGATCCATTTTTCCTCGTGAAGAGTCATGAGCTTCTGGGGGTTGGGCATAATCTAAAAAGGCATCTAAGAACAGTTCCACCCCAAAATTGGTCATAGCACTCCCAAAAAACATGGGAGACAGTTCCCCATTGTGGATGCGTTCCAAATCAAATTCCGGGGCAACCTCTTCAATGATTTCAATTTCGTCTTTAAGTTGAAAATAGAGATCCTGATCCAGATAGTCTTCAATTTTGGGATCGCCAAGGGAAATCACGGTTTTTTCTGCTTGGGTACTGCCGTGGGCGGTTCGTTGGAACAGATAAATTTGTTGCGTTCGTCGGTCATAAACCCCCTGAAAGCGATCCCCCATGCCAATGGGCCAGTTAACGGGATAGGTTTGTAACCCTAATTCCTGTTCAATTTCATCAATTAGTTCTAAAGGTTCTCGTGCCGGGCGATCCATTTTATTGGCAAAGGTAAAAATTGGTAGCGATCGCATGCGACACACTTCAAACAGTTTACGGGTTTGCGGTTCTAATCCTTTCGCGGCATCAATTAGCATCACGGCATTATCCGCAGCAGCCAAGGTGCGATAGGTATCCTCACTAAAATCTTGGTGCCCTGGGGTATCTAACAGATTAATTTGGAAATCTTGATAATTAAATTGCAATACTGTAGAGGTGATGGAAATGCCCCGTTGCTTTTCAATTTCCATCCAATCGGATGTCGCTTTACGTTGCGCCCGTTTTGACTTAACTGCCCCTGCTTGGTGAATTGCCCCACCATAAAGCAGTAGTTTTTCCGTAAGAGTGGTTTTTCCTGCGTCAGGGTGGGAAATAATGGCAAAATTCCGTCGCGATTCTACGGCTTGTTTTAGTTCTTGTTTGATTTGATCACTTGACATGCGATTATTGATTGATTCTCCACTGCAAGGCCAACTTTAGTTTGACACTCCCCTGCCTAAAGGCGAGGGGATTCCTCCTTCTAACCTATGAACAGTGTTCATAGGACGAGTCCGCTTGCTCCGTCAAACAGTTACCAGAACTGTCAGTCGAACTAGAGGCGGGTCTCTCCAGAGGCGTTGATTCTGGCTCGAAGCCAGCCGTTTCGCCATGCCCTGACGTACGGAGTCCAACTCTCAGAATGTTGATAGCAGCATTTTCGTCCCTGTCTAACTTCGTACCACACTCACAAGCATGAGTTCGGGTTGACAAGGACTTGTTAACAATTCGACCACAGCTAGAGCATTCTTGAGAAGTGTATTGAGCAGGAACAGCCACTGCTATCTTCCCAAACTTATTCGCAAAATACTCTAACCAGACTCGGAATTGATACCAACCAACATCTGAGATTGATTTGGCTAAACAGTGGTTACGGGCCATGTTAGACACTTTCAAGTTTTCATAGGCTATAAGGTCGTTAGACCTTACTACGCAACGCGCCAGTCTCTTGGCGTGTTCTCTACGTTGCCTACTTATCTTTAAGTGTGCTTTAGCTAACTTCTGTCTAGCCTTTTTACGATTAGATGAACCCTTCTGTTTCCGAGAAACAAAACGTTGAAGCCTTTTTAACTTCTGTTCACTTTCTCTAAAGAAACGAGGATTAGGTTCTTTGTGACCATCAGAATCAGTATAGAAAGATTCTAAACCGAAATCTAAACCGATAGTTTTCTTAGTCGGTTCTAGTTCCTCTTTAACTTCTATATTGATGAGAAATTGGCAATAGTAGCCATCAGCCCTCCTAACTAATCGTACCCGTTTAATCTCATCAGGATGATAGAAATGGAGGTCTCTAGTTCCCACTAATTTCACCCTACCGATTCCGTTTTTATCGGTGAAAGTGATATGTTTACGAGTGTTTAAGTCAAGTTTCCATCCACTAGTTTTGTACTCTACGGAACGGTTATTCTTTTGAAACTGGGGATATCCTTTTTTGCCACTAATCTTATTTTTACAATTAGTGTAGAACCGATGAATTGCAGACCAGGCACGTTCAGAAGCAGCTTGTCTTGCTTGTGAATTGAGTTTTTCGGCAAAGTCAAACTCATTACCTAACTGCTTACACAGTTTGCTCAAGTCATATTTGCTAACACCACTATTATCCATCCAATGACGAATACATTTATTACGAACAAACTGAGTCGTCCGAATTGCCTCATCAATGGCTCGATATTGGTGTTTTTTAGCCTTTACCTTATACTCAATTACAAACATTTACGCTGCCTTATTGGCGTAATCATATTATAACACAACTGAAAAATTTGTTCGTTATCGGGCTATCCAAGCCCTCAACTCACTCACCTTATATCCCTGCTCTAAAGAGACAGGGCTTTACGGTGACTCTCGGGTAACTTGGTATGACAGGTTAATCGCCTACAGACACTGTTATTTCATCGCAAACGAACTCACTTCAAACACGGTTGATAAAATACCATCATCCAATTAAGGAAAACTGTCAGCCACTGCTAACAACTCCTCTCTCTTGTTAATTTTAAAATTCATTTACAATCACGATAGCAATGATCTAACCGTTATCGAAACCAGATGCAAAACAGAATCAATTTTAGCTTACTGAAACGGTTTTGGTCGATCGGGCACCTGTATTGGTTTGGCGAAGAAAAACGGAAAGCCCGAGGGCTGCTGCTGGTAATCACCATCATGCTAATCAGCTATACGGTTCTGAGTGTATTGCTGAATCAACAACGCGGTGGATTAATCACAGCACTGTCTCAACAGGATGAAGAAGGTTTTTGGGGCAAATTATTAATCTATTTTGGGGTTTTAGTTGCCTATGTTCCTTTATTTGCAGGGGCAAAATATTTAATTGGCTTTTTAGGAATTTTGTGGCGAAGATGGTTAACAGGACGTTTTCTCGATAATTATTTTCGCGATCGCGCTTATTACCAATTAGCATCTTCTAGTAATATTGATAACCCCGATCAACGGATTGCTCAAGACCTTCGTTCTTTTACCGAGCGTTCCTTAAATTTTTTATTAGTCACCATTTCATCTTTATTTCAAGTGATTGGATTTGGATTCCAACTATGGACCATTTCTATCCCTTTAGTAATCTTTCTATTTATTTATGCCCTCATCGGAACCTTAGTAACAGTGGGTATCTTTGGCAAAATATTAGTCCGTTTAAACTTTGAGCAACTGAAACGAGAAGCGAATTTTCGATTTGGTTTAGTTCGGATTCGAGAAAATGCAGAATCCA
>JAHEOB010000140.1 GCA_018610095.1 Halothece sp. MAG | reverse complement strand
ATTTCCTGACTTAGAAGAGTTAAGAAAGCGACTTTCAAATACCTTATCAAAATTTAGTTCTCAAATGATCGCCCAGGTAACGGGATGGAACTTTATTCTTCATGCACTATTTGTAGCAAACATTTAGATATTTCATATAAAAAAGGCAACATTAATTGATATTGAAAACTTAAATTCTCAATACTTATTGCAATAAGAACTTTTCAAAGTCGGGAACCGTTACCCAATTGCCTTGCTCGTTGGATTGATGAGTTAAATCCATTAATAACTGGGAATATACGCCTTCTCGTAAGGAAGGTGTCATTGATTGTTGGTTCTCAATTGCTTTTATCCAATGATCGACTAAGCGAATAAAGGGAGCAATCCGCCCATCTTGATACACTTTGCCAAATGCTAGTCGTTCTGGAACAAAGACTTCGGATAAGGTGTCTCCTGCTGGGGCTTCTAATAAACGGAAACCGTGAACATAATCCTTGAGATTGGAACTACCAAGCACAAGTGTTCCTTGATCGCCATAAACTTCCACCCAATGACCCCGTCCTTGATAAGTAACGGCACTAATGGTTAATTGACAGGGTGTGCCATCGGCTAACTCTAACATTAATAAACAGACATCATCGGAATCCACAGGTTTGAGTTTACCGTCATCGTTGGGATCAGGACGCTCAGTAATCCCAGTTGCTAAGCGTGCCGATAAGCTATTGACGCCACCAAATAACCAATTTAAATAGTCAAAGGAGTGAGAACCGACAGCCCCTAAAGCGCCGCCGCCTTTTTCTTTTTGGGAATACCAATTCCACGCCCGTTCCGAGTTGGCTCGACTCGCAACTAACCAATCAATTTTAACCAACCGTTTTTTGCCTACATAATCTTTTTGTAGGTATTCTGATAGCAGTTGCCATTCGGGAACAAAGCGAAATTCAAAATCGGAAGCTGCGATTAATCCTTTTTCTTTAGCAAGGTTATAGAGTTCTCGCGTTTGTTTCGCATTTAAATTAAGTGGTTTTTCCAGTAGCAGATGTTTTCCTGCCTCTAAAACCGCTCTTGCCATATCATAGTGTAAAAATGGCGGTGTGGAAACACTAACTGCATCCACATCTGACAGGGATAAAATGTCATCTAAGTTATCCGCAGGATGGGGAATATTATGTTCTTGCGCGATCGCGTGAGCTTTGTCTAGATTACGGTTATAAACGGCAACAGGTTCGGTTTTCTCATGAATTTGAAACGCCGGTAAATGTACCTTTTGTCCAAACCCAGTTCCTACAATGGCAACACCAAGGGCTTCCTTGCTCATTAAGACCTCCTTAAGATTTGAGTCGCTGCTTTATGTCATAACAGCTTACTTGTCCCAAAGTCCAGTGTGAGCTAAGGATAACCAATTATTGATAACTAATTGATATCATAGAATCTTTCCTAAGAAAGAGCGATCGCGCTCTTTTTCAGTTTTTAATCTTGTTACAATACTTAACAACGTCACATCGGTGGGTTTGACAATTTATTTATGACGCAAAAAACTGTTGCTTCCTCGAACCAAAAACGCACTCAGCAAAAGCAATCAAAAACCAAGACTAATCATCAAGAAAATCCCACGGCGGAGTCACCAAAGCAACTCCCTAACCACCCTGCCCTAGCCGATGACAAGTGGCGTTATGATCCCGACAGAATAAGACGAGAGTATCAAAATCGTAAATTTCGAGTTTTTAGACGGTTTTTAGGGGTTGGTTGGTACTTAAGCGTCTTCTTTTCACGGTTACTGTTTGATAAAGTAACGGGACAGGTTAAGAAAAATGAGCAAAAACGGGCAATTCAACTGAAAAATCTTCTAACTGAACTTGGTCCCACCTATATCAAAATTGGACAAGCCCTCTCTACTCGCCCCGACTTAGTTCCCCCCATCTATTTAGAAGAACTCGCGCAACTGCAAGATAAACTTCCTCCCTTCGATAATGCCATTGCTTATCAATTTATTGAAGAAGAATTAGGTAGTCCTCCCAAAGAGATTTATGCCGAAATTTCCCCCGATCCCGTTGCTGCTGCTTCTCTAGGACAAGTTTATAAGGGAAAACTGAAAAGTGGCGAAGAAGTTGCCATTAAAGTGCAACGTCCGGACTTATATCGTCGCATTACCCTTGATGTTTTTATTTTACGGGGATTTGCGATTAGATTACCGAAAATTGCTTCCTGGTTCGGTCAAACCATCCGCAGCGATTTAGTTGCCATTTTAGATGAATTTGCCAACCGCATTTTTGAGGAAATGAACTATGCCTATGAAGGCTACAATGCGGAACGGTTCAAAGAGCTCTACAACTATATCGAAGATATCTATGTTCCCGAAATTTATTGGGAATATACCGGGCGACGGGTTCTCACCATGGAATGGGTTCATGGCATTAAATTAACCAATATTCAAGGGATTCAAGAAGCAGGCATTGAGGGAACCAAACTCGTAGAAATTGGCGTGGAATGCTCTCTTAGGCAACTGTTAGAATATGGTTTTTTCCATGCCGATCCCCACCCTGGCAACTTGCTTGCGATGTATGATGGGCGCTTAGCCTATCTAGATTTTGGCATGATGAGTGAAATTAAACCCTATCAACGATATGGGTTAATTCAAGCTGTCGTCCACATGGTTAACCGCGATTTTGAAGCCCTCGCCCATGACTATGTACAATTGGAATTTCTCTCAGAAGATACCGATTTAGAACCGATTGTTCCTGCACTTGCCAGTGTCTTTGAAGATGCCATTGGGGCTAGTGTTTCCGAACTAAATTTCAAAAGCATCACCGACCGCATGTCGGCAGTGATGTATGAATTTCCGTTCCAAGTTCCTGCCTATTATGCGCTTATTATTCGTTCCTTAGTGACCTTAGAAGGGATTGCCATTGGGATTGATCCCGACTTTAAGGTGTTAAGTAAAGCCTATCCCTATATTGCGAAACGACTGTTACTTGATCCTGCTCCAGAATTAAGACAATCGCTGCGCGATCTCTTATTTAAAGATGATAGTTTTCGGTGGAATCGTCTGGAAAACCTCCTTCGTAATGCCCGCAATTCTCAAGATTACGATTTTGAGAAAGTTCTCAATCAAGCCCTGGACTTTTTATTTTCAGAACGGGGAGCTTTTATTCGGGAACGATTAGTGAATGAATTAGTCAAAACCATCGATAGGTATGGACAACAAAGCTTTTATAACTTTTCGACTTATCTACGAGAGCAAGTGGGATTAGCTGTCAATGAAGCCCCTCCCGAGGCGGGTAATAATAATGAAAACTTAGAACATATTAAAAATATTATCCAAATCTTGCAGGATACCCCAGGGTTTAATCCCATGAGTCTTGTGCCATTAATTCCGAAACTGTTAGCTAAACGGGAAACCCATCAAATGGGGCAACAGATTGTTGGTAAACTCACCGAAAAAGCGATCGCGCGGTTCATTCGCAATGTCGCTTTAAAAGAGCAACCAAGCTCGACCGAAAATCCTAATAATGGAAAACGCGCTCTGCCCTCGACGGCAAAAGTTCAATGAAGCAACGTGACATTCGCTGGCCTTATTGGCCCCTACTTCCCCTCTATCCTTATGGCAAACGGCGGACCCTACGTCGAGAAATCCTCAAAAACACCATTTGGACCTTTGAGCAAGTGCAGGGCATCTTTTATGTCGTGGTTCCCATCCGCATGACAGTTGTGCGGTTGCAGGAGGGAGGATTATTAGTTTACGCGCCAGTTGCGCCCACAGCAGAATGTATTCGTTTAGTTAGAGAACTGGAAGCCGAACACGGAGAAGTTAAGTTTATTGTCCTTCCTACCGTTTCAGGATTAGAGCATAAAGTTTTTGTGGGTCCGTTTGCTCGCAAATTCCCTAACGCTCAAGTTTATATTGCTCCCCAACAATGGAGTTTTCCAGTTAATCTTCCCCT
>JAHEOB010000139.1 GCA_018610095.1 Halothece sp. MAG | reverse complement strand
ATTTCCTGACTTAGAAGAGTTAAGAAAGCGACTTTCAAATACCTTATCAAAATTTAGTTCTCAAATGATCGCCCAGGTAACGGGATGGAACTTTATTCTTCATGCACTATTTGTAGCAAACATTTAGATATTTCATATAAATTAAATTGACCAAAGCCTTGTTTTCCCATGGTTACTTGTTGAAAAAATTGAGACTGTCCTGGTTGAATTGGTAAGTGATCTAAGGAATGCTGATCCCCATCAGCAGTTTGCAAGGTTCGGTTTTTCCTATAAGTTGAGACCGAATCTTTTTTATCATACTCCTGCTATCTAATGCTTGATGCGGGGCGTTTCAAGCAGTTGTCACCCTGTGAGAGGTTCGCCACTAGGGACAGTTTCCCATTGTGCTTCCATAGCTACCATTTTAGTGGGCTGTTGGTGATGAACTTGTTCCCCACTGAGGTGTCCAAATAATTTGGACCAGAAACGGGCATGATAATAATAATCAGGGTTACGAGTTTTTAACCACAGTCCTTCGACCACAACTAAGTAGATGGACATTCCTGTCGTTAAAACGGGCCATATCATGTGGAAAATGGCAGTTATGGCGAATTGTAACCGTGATAATGCAACGGAGTCTGATAGGAAATCCATAATTATTCCTCCCAATCACCAAGCACTGTTATTCAAGAAAAACGACATTTTTAAGGCAGCTTGAACGTTATAGGCACGCATTACCAACGGTAGGAAGATTAGTCGTCTTTAGCGCAACGGAAACCAGCAAAAATTTGACGCAGATGAGGATAATACCAGTTGCGCCAACTGCTACTTAAGGCCCATGGGCGAGTTGCCCAGCTTCCTCCCCGTAACACTCGATGTTGCTGATCAAAATAAATTTCAGAATAACCCCGATAGGGGAAATATTCAAAATTCGGATAAGGAGAAAACCAAGAGGCAGTCCATTCCCAAACATTGCCTAATAAATCATAAACCCCATAGTGACTTTTTCCTGCTGGATAAGCATTAACAGGGGTCGTTTCTCCCATTCTGATATCAAAATTGCCATGAGAAGCGTTAGGGGCATCTTCTCCCCAAGGATAAGACGTTGATTCTTCCTTGACTGGGTTCCAACGGGCTGCTTTTTCCCATTCCGCTTCCGTGGGTAATCGTTTGCCAACGAAATTGGCGTAGGCTTCTGCCTCATACCAACTCACCCCATAGACGGGATGATCATCCCATGCTTGATTTTCTGACCAATATAAGGGTTTGGCGACAGGGTTATGCTGTAACCATTCCCATCCTGCTTGGGACCACCATTGACGGGTTTGATACCCACCTGCTTCAATAAATTCCCGATATTGCCCACAAGTCACAGGATAACGATCAATCCAATAGGTATCTAAATTAACTTCATGGGCAGGACGGGCATTATCTTGGGGATTGGTGTTACTGCCCATTAGAAATTCCCCTGCTGGAATCTCTACCATTTCTGAAACGATTTTGCGATTCTGAGTAGAGGGCGTAACCGGATAAGCAGGAAGATGTTGTAATCGTTGCAGTTGTAAAATCAGGCTAGCGGTTTCATTATGCTGACATTCGTGTTGAATTAGCCACCACCAGAGACGACTTTGTTCTTCTATGGGGGCAGTTTCAAGGTAGTCTAAGACTAAACGGCGAATATCATGCACATATTCTAGAATCGTCTCTTTAGAAGGGAGGTTTTGTCGTTGTTCTTTCGGTAAAATATCGGCTGCAAACAGTTTACGATATTGCGGATATAAGGGCGAATCCCCTTTGAGATGTTCTAAAATCCATAACCCTTCAGTAAAGGCAATGTGACCTAAATGCCACCCTACTGGACTAAATTCGGAATGGGCTTGATTACAGAAAGTGTTAAAGTCGAGATCCTCAAATAATGCTAAGCTGCGATCGCGACACTGATGTAACGCTTGTGCAATGGCTTCACGCTGCGATTTGATCGGTGTAAACGTCAAAATCCTCTCCCACACAAATCATGCTTTGTTCTGGAAAACGATTCCAGTTTCCTTCAAATAAGGGTTCTGAGGCAATTAGAACGCCATTGGGATAACTGGGATCATCTCGTAACCAGTATAAACTGGGAGCAGGAGAACGACTACTAAACCGCGTTGCAACTAATTGTTGACCATCACTGACAATAATATTGGCACAGAAATAAATATTTCCTTCTGCTTGGGCAATTTCGGTTAATTGCTTTAAGGCTTTTTCCACTGCTTGGGCTAACAATAACTCAGGTTGCCTATATAATTGATTAAGAATCAGGGCAAATATATGTTCGGAGTCAGTTGTGCCATGAACATGCAAGTAAACATCCTCAGTTAAAACTTGACGTAGCGGACGATAAAGGGTTTTGCGAAAATCTTTAATATAGCCATTATGAACAAATAATAGGGGATGCGGTAGGGATAATCCTTCACTGGTAAACGGCTGACAATTACTTAAATCAACAGCTAACCCCGGAGTGGCACTGCGAATACATCCCAAAAGACACCCTGCTTCCACATAGCGACTAATTTGCGGTAAATTAATATCACTCCAAATGGGAGTGGTTTGTTTATAAGTATAAGGAAAGGTTTCTTTTTGCGGATGATACCAACCGACTCCAAACCCATCCGCATTCATCAATGCCGACTCCATTTCTTTGGGTTGATAGGCTTGCACCACTAGCGAATGTTCTGGTTTATACAGCAGTCGGTCAAGTTGTATGGGAGAACCAAGATAACCTAGGAGACGGCACATAATCTTTATTTAATTAATCTTGTTTGATAGTCAGAGTTAATTTTAACGCTTATTTGCGGTGGCGTGGCAAGATTTTGTGAACAAGGAAAATGCGTTTGCTACCAACCAGCTTTGGCAAAAACGTCTCCCACAGTAATTTCTAAATTGGGAAATAAATCATCCTTCAAATTGTCTTTTCCTCGTTTTGTTTCAGGGAGGCAATTGGGAGAAAATACAGTAATTGTTTGTGCTTGGGAGTCAACAATCCAAACGCGATCAACGCCTGCTTTTAAATAAGAAGTTGCTTTTTCAGTTAATTCACCAAATGTTTGACCCGGAGAAATAATTTCAATCACTAATTCTGGGGGAACTGGACAGGCTTCATCTTCAAAGCGATTGGAAGGAAAACGCTCCTTGGAAATATATAATAAATCTGGTACAGGAACCCAGTCTTTCCCATTTTTTTGCAAAATAACACTCCATTCAATTCCAACTTCCCCTTGATTTTGTTGATTTTGTCTCCACTGCTCTAAAATAAAGCATAATGCGACTGTTAAACGAGAATGAAAGCGTTTGGGAGACATTTTAGGAACGGCTTTTCCATCAATCAATTCATAAGTCGTATCATCTTGGGGAATATTAAGGAATTCTTCTAAAGTTAATTGGTTATAAGTTATCATTGCTGTCTTTAGCTAATTAATATAAAATATCATTTTCTTGGTTAATCTGAATGGAATTTTGAATCATTAATCGCTTAGCCCAATCAAATTCACCAATTAATTGAAATTCTCGGATTTGCTGTAATAATTGTTCCCTTTCTTTCTGTTTTCTTTGCCACCATAAATATTTCCTTACCTCAATAGAAGGTGGTTTTCTCCCTTCAGTAAAAGGATCAATATTGCTAATTGCTTCCATATTAAAACGGATATTGATCGACAACTTTTCCATCAACAATTTGATATCCCCATTCCGGATGTTGGGCAATTTGTTGTTCAACCCAACTTTTCGTCATTGGTGAATCATAAAGGGTTTGTAGATGTTCTAAACTTGGAATTTCGGAAGTAGAATCATCATTTGTTTTAGAATCTGTCTCAGATAAAGTTTCTTCAGGGGGCGATTCCTGTTCTAGTAAAGATGTATCTGATTGCACTTGAGATAATTTTTCCATGACACTTTCTTTGGTAACGGTGCGTTGTTCTTGAAAAGAAGGAGGGAGATAAGGCTGTTGTACCCCCATTTTTTTAGCTTCTAAAGCTTCATCTGCTAGGCGATCGCATTTTCTTAAAAAGCCATCCCATAAATCTTTCGCTTTTACGGGATCGCGCAATTCTGCTCGCGCTTTCGCCACTGCGGTTTCCAATGGTTCTCCTTTATGAACATAATATTGGATGCGTTCACTTTCAAAGGCAGGATAAGGCACTCCTGGTTCAATTTCCCATTCTTGTTGAACTTTTTGACTTTCTCCTAACGGTTTCCCTGCAATAAATTCATCCCAAAACGGCGATTTAATTCCTTTGGAGATACTATCAATAATTTTAAATACCCATGCCGATGGGTTGGGATGTCCTTGTTGTTTGGCATACGCTAATAAGGCATTTTGGAAGGCTTCTAATTGTTCCTGTGATTCCCAAGGGCCACTAAAACGATAATCAGGGGTGACACTCACCGAAATCGGTTGACGACGAGGCGGGAAGTAAGGATCGGATTGCGGTTGCTGCTTGCTTGGGGTGGCAGGTGTGGCAGGAGTTGTTTCTTGAGATAGTAACGCTTCTAGTGGTTCAAAATAGAGTTCAAATGACCAAACAGTGGGGTTATTTGACACAACATTATAGCTAAGCAGCGATCGCGCTGTTAATAACTCTCTTGCCATGACTTGTTCTTGTTCACTTAAACCAGTGGCATTGGTGAGTTGAGTTAAGGAACATTGTACCGTTCCTGTCTGACTGGTCCATTGCCACAAGGTTTGGTACAAAATTGCTGCAGTGACCCCACCCATTTGCTTGGCGAGTTGGGGATAATAAATCGCCCCTTGACCAAAATAGTGCCAAATTTGCCTAATATTCATATCTGTCTAATTTAAAACTTCGCTGTTCCAATTCCGAGCAGTTGATGCTACAGTTAAGCATCAGAGGTGATGTGGAAGAATCAGCATGACACAACAACCAAATAATAATCCCCCTGAAGAGAATCAGTCTAGCGAAGAAACAGAAAGCCCACAAGCAAGTCAAACCCAGCAAACAAAACAACCGTTTTTAAAGGCTCTCACGATTCGGATTCTACGTGGTATTATCGCGCGTTTAGAAACTACCGTTGAGAAACTAGAAGCGGAAGCCGAACCGCAAGAAGAATCGGCTCAAATTGAAGAAACTAGCCAAGCCCAACCCTCTGTGGAAGAACTTCGCGGTTGGGATAAACGATTACGACAGGTGCGCGATCGCTTACCCAATTTTATCAGTGACATCATCCCAGATTGGATGCTAACCACTATTTTAGTCGGTGCAGGGGTTGCCGTTGTGTGGGGCGTCGTTGCAGTGATACCAGAAGGTCTATTTCAGCAAACGCCTCAACAGCAACAAGAGGAAGAAGTGACGCAAAAACCAGAACCGCCGATTCCACCCCCTGAAGAGACGACTGAACCGGAAGTTAAATCTCAACCGGAACCAGAAAAACCCTCAACTGAGAAGCCTGAGGAAAAACCACAAGCTCAACCTGAACCTGAAAACGAACCCGAACCGGAACTCACGCCTGAACAAAATCTCATTGCTTCCATTCAAGAGCAATTGTCAGAAATTACCACCACCTATGCCGAAGGGCTGATTAACTCCATTGAAGCCAACTTTCGGGATGGTCGTTTAATCATTACCGTTGATGAACAGTGGTATGAACTATCCCCGCGTCGTCAGGATAAACTGGGCAAAGAAATGCTAGCGCGATCGCGCAAACTTGACTTTACTAAACTCGTTCTCACCACCCCTGATGGCAATCTTATTGCTCGTAGCCCAGTAGTAGGGGAAAACATGGTCATTCTACAACGAGAAAAACCAGCCCCTACTAGCAGGTAAACTTAGTTCTCTTTAGCAGAGGAACGACGGCGACGACGACGAACTACTTTAGGTCTTTCTGTACTGTTGTCTTGTGATTCAGATGAGGCGGAAGCGGTTGATTGCTCTGATTGCTCTGCTTGGGAAGAGGCGGTAGAAGTTTCAGGAGCGGTTGGTGTGCTTGTTGATTCCTCCTCAATGGGAGTGGTGGCACTCGGTTGTTCAGGAGTCGTTGCCACAGAAGTTGTTTCTTCCGCTACCGATTGAGATGGAAGTTGTTCCGTTTCTTGTTCTTGTGTTTTTTCTTGTTTCTCACTGGGATCAACCGCATACACAATTGACTTACGGGGATCGACATCTTCATCCAAGCGTAGTAAGGGAGATAATCCCATCAAGGCATACATTTCCTGTTCTAAGGGAGTCATCTCCACAGTAATTTTCTTTTTCGGTTCTTGTCGTTGGGCTTGGCGTCCTCCCGGACCCTTATTTTTCTGATCTTTGCCGTCTTTACCATTTTTACCATCTTTGCCATTTTTATAACCCTGTTCAGAACCATTATTTCCTTTACCCCCATTATTGAGCTTGGGTTTAGGTGTTCCTTCTCCCTTACTAGGCGTTTCCACACCCCGACGACGGCGACGGCGAGTGGCATTATCAACCCCTTGCTCTTGATAATTGGGATGATTGGGTAAATCTAATCCCGTCTGTTCTTCTTTTTCTTGAGATTGAATAAAGGAGCCAATTTCCTCGGTTTGCTGGGTGACAACTCTCGGTGCCGTCGGAATCCCTGCCACTGGTACAGCAGGCACTGCTTCTTGTTCTCCTGGTAAATGCACTAAATGCCCTAAACCGCCACAACTGGGACAAGTTTGTCCAAAAATTTCATAGAGACTTTGTCCTTGACGTTTCCGAGTTAATTCAATCAAGCCCAACTCAGATAATTGGGAAATTTGGGGACGTGCCTTATCTTTTTTCAGTGCCTGTTCAAAATATTCCAGCACTTTCATTTGATCACGGCGGGAGTCCATATCAATAAAGTCCACAATAATGACGCCCCCAATTTTGCGCAGCATTAACTGACGGGCAATTTCAACCGCTGCCTCACAATTGGTCCACAAAACAGTTTCCCGCGAAGTTGCCGATCGCGTAAACGAGCCTGAGTTCACATCAATAACCGTGAGAGCCTCAGTGGGTTCAATAATGATATATCCCCCTGACGGCAAATCGACTCTGGGTTTGAGAGCTTCCCGAATCGCTGCATTGACTCGGAAATATTCCAAAATGGGTTGTTTTTGCTGATGGTGATCAATTAAGACACCATTGGGTAAACGACCCCCGTTCCAATTAGAAAGTTGTTGTTTGACCCGTTTCACTCCCGCTTGGGAATCAACGACAATCCGATTCACTTCATCACTATAAATATCCCGTAACACCCGTTGAATAAAATCATCATCTCTATTCAGTAATGCGGGTGGGCGCGTAGTTTGGGCAGCTTCTTGAATCGACTCCCACTGCTGTTTCAAGAATTCTAAATCTTCCATGATGGCTTCTTCGGGTTGCCCTTCCGCTTCTGTGCGAACTAGCAACCCCATACCAGCTGGTTTAATTAAAATTGCCAGCGCCCGCAACCGACTGCGTTCACTTTCTTTTTTGATCCGAGTCGAAAGATTGACACCTCGACCATAGGGCATTAACACTAAATATCGCCCTGGCAACGTAATATTGCCTGTTAGCCTGGGACCTTTATTGCCTGTGGGTTCTTTCATTACCTGCACTAAAGCAGGTTGCTGAGGTTCCACTAATTCAGTAATTGCACCAGCACTTCGTTTTAAACGAATGGGCCCTAAGTCTGTAACGTGCATGAACCCATTCCGTTCTGCATCCCCAATATTAATAAAAGCCGCATCAATGCCAGGAATGACATTTTCAACGACGCCAAGGAAAATATCTCCAATTTGTTGGTTTCCTGTGGCGATAACGAGTTCTTCAATGAGGTTTTCAGAAAAAATAGCTGCGGTGTGGTGTTGCTCTGCAATAATAATTTGTTTTGGCATTCAACTCCCTCAAATTTCTTGCATATCAAAGGTTATTCTGGAAATAGGATTATCTTGCTTGGATAATCCGTTTTTAAATTTCGGGTCATTCTCTAATCCGTTTTAGGAAATGATGACATTTGTAAGTATTAATGCTGCCGAATTGCCCATGAAAGATTCAAATTTGTCCATCAATTAACTGGTTGCCACTGCTCAGTTTTCAGAGCATCTCAGTGAATGACCCGCACCAATTCCTACAGAATATGGTTGGGCAGGGCGTATCAAAATCTGAGGAAACCTCATATGATAGCCCCTTCTTCGCATCAGCACCAGCTTTCGCTTCCGTGAGTGCGCTTTAAGACTGACGTTCATCCCTACGCCAAATGCTTGATATTGACTGCCGCTTTGGGTTGTGATCAATTGAAAGTCCACAATTTGAGCAAT
>JAHEOB010000138.1 GCA_018610095.1 Halothece sp. MAG | reverse complement strand
TTGTTTCCAACAAAGCTACTTAACCCAGTAGCCGGGACCTGTCTTTCCTTCTCACTAAATTTCGATAATTAATTGTTTCCAACAAAGCTACTTAACCCAGTAGCCGGGACTCCCTGAATTGTAACCCCCATGATCTGAGAACCTCAACACCAATTTCCGAGGGGGTCTTAAAAACCATTTTTCTCTTTTCAAATAATAATACCAATAATTGCTAAAACTCGCATTTCATGGTCAACCGAGCGGGTCAACGAGAAGTTGGGAATGACAGCGATTTTTCGACCCGATCAGCTAATTCATTCCTCAATCTCAGATAACACTGCTTTAGGTGACAACTTATCCTTAAACCACACCAACTTGGCAGGAACATCCTTAAAATTAACCCCCGCCTTATCCAAATTCAAACGTTCCGAAACCGCTAAAATCAGATTATCCACTTGCGCTTTACGCACCTGACGAAACTTTTTCCGCAGATAATCCGGTCGCCAATAACCTACAATTTCTAATAAATATTCTTCTCCGTTGGGATGAACAATCCGAAAATCAGGAATCATGACACTGCCGGGAATGGGAATTAAATCCACCTCTCTCTCCAATTGCCATTGGGTTTTCTGTTTCTGCCACCGCTTCATAAACGATTGTTCCAGCATACTGTCATAGGGTTGCCCTGGGGGATAATGACTAACTAAACCACAGTTACTATCAAGGGAAAATTGTCCTTGCTTATAGCTTTTGCGATCGCGATCGCGCTGTTGTAAAATTACTTTCAAATCCCAACGGCTAACATGAAGCAAGGCAGGAAGCAGTTTCGCTAAAGCAATGCCGTAGCGGGTACTGGATTTAAACACACTAGCGGGACCATCAATGGTAATGGTAAACCCATGATCGGCATCCCCCTCGATATACGCCATTAACTGAAACAATTTCAAATAGCGGAATAATAACTTATATTCCCCGGGAACATTGCGATGGGCATTAATCTGAATATAAGTTGCCCGATAAAAAATCCCTTGCACTTGGGAGAGATTGTAGCGATGGATGAGCGTTTCAGGTGCTGGGGCTTCAAATTGAGTCAGAATCCGATTTTCTTTTAAATCCGCGTAAAGCCCTTGTTCAATGTCAGAGACGAAAACGGTGTGATTCAGTTCCTCAGTGAGTTCCGTTGCCACTAATTCTAAGGTTAGTTGACGATTATGGGGGGTAGGCGTGGTTTGCGCTGCTTGAGTGAAAACGCGATCGCGCAATTGTTGCGGTTCAAGGGGACTTTGAACTTCAAACGTAGAGAAATGATTTTTTAAAAGATGAACTAATCCCCGTTGGATGCGATAATCGGTACTATCTCCTTCCAGTTCATATAAAGCCTGATCTAATTCCTTTTGCGGTTTTCCCAGATGATTTTGGAAACAACGAATAATGGAATCCGCAAGCGCGATCGTCCCCTGTTCATCATCAACCGCTAATTGTTTGGGAACGAAACTTTCACCATTTTGCCAATAGATTAACAGCTCACTGGGTAACATTTAGTTAGTGATCAATTTCGATGCGTTTCCACTTTGAGGTTAACCCAGATTTGATTGTGACTTGCGATTTCCGTACTCCATATTTTTTTGCCAACAATTTAATTAACTCATTATTGGCTTTGCCATCAGTAGGAGGGGATTTGAGGCGAACTGTTAATACTCCTTCCGCCTCGGATTGAATTTTTTGTTGCTTGGAATTAGGTTTAACTTTAACCGATAAAGTTGTCATTTTCAGGTTTGGGAAATTTTGTAATTTGCGCGATGCCCGTATGGCGGTGGCTTCCCCAAATCGCGTTCTAACTACTCAGACAATTCC
Source organism: Halothece sp. MAG (assembly GCA_018610095.1). Taxonomy (GTDB): domain Bacteria; phylum Cyanobacteriota; class Cyanobacteriia; order Cyanobacteriales; family Rubidibacteraceae; genus Halothece. The sequence goes on along the minus strand of JAHEOB010000138.1, from coordinate 15,110 downwards.
TTGACCCATGTTGAGTGTTATGCTGAGTTAACCCCTTGCTGGACGACTGCCAACACCCTTGCCATATCACCATCCAGTAGGGCTTGCACTGCTAACCATAATCCTGGGAAAACTTGACTGCAAATGATTCCCGAGTGATCAGGTTCAAGAGAATGATAGCGACCTTCGGTAAGCACAAACCAATCCAGCTTTCCATCTAGCACCTGCCAGACAAGATATTCTCGAACACCACTGCGACGATAGACATTCTTTTTATCGTGCAAATCATTAGCTGTACTGCTGGCAGCAATCTCGACGACTAACTCGGGTGCACCTTCAATATACCCATCTTGACCAAGGCGAGATTGTCCTCCTGCTGCTTCATCAATTAGCAAGACAGCATCTGGTTGCGGTTCATTGTCTAAATCTAAGCGAACTGTCGGATTGTCCCCTAATCGTGTTCCGGGTGTCATTACTTGATAAGTTCCCAGCCAAGTCATTAAATGACCGTGGGGTTCGGCATGGGATTCAAACCGCAGTGGCGATGGCACGTAAACCACTCCTTCAATGAGTTCAGCTTTTTTCAGATTCGGCATTGCATGATAGCGACGTTCAAACTCATTACGAGTCAGATGATCGCCACTTTCCAGCGGAGGGATAGCCCCAGTTACTGCACTAGTATCTTGTTCGCGCTCTCTAACCATTTTTAATTGCTTAGAATTAGGTTTAATTTTAACCAATAAGGTTACCATTTTCAGGTTTGGGAAATTTCGTAATCTGCGCGATCGCGCTTAATTGCAATTCACCTTGTTTGACTTTTAAATCATTAATTGCCAAGGAAATGCCATCCATTTCAAAATTGGTTAAATTCAAAATATCCCGAGCTTTATTTAATAAGGCTTCCGTTAGATCAGGCGATAATTCTTTGCCTTCGGCGTAACTAACATTATCCAGAGAAACGCCCCTTCCGCCATCACTAACTCGGGGAACCGTGGTAAAGTAAACCTTTTGAACTGTTCCCGTTTCCTGAATTTGAATTTTAGCATCAATGCTAACCGTTCCCTGGGGCAATAAATGACACTCTACTTCCAGCACATCTAACGTCAAAGATTCATGATCAATATCAATCTTTAAGTTTTCCATTTGTTGTTTTAACGCCTCGGAATTAAAGGCACGGTTAATATCCCCATCTGTTAATAAAATATCCGCTTTGCCATAACTAGTTTCAGTTAAATCAATATTTCCTGTTAACGCTTTCATGGGATCAACGGCAAGGTTTTGTAAATCAATGAATAATCGCTGCATTCGCAAATCTTTTTGCATTACTAATCCCTTACCATTGATGCTTAGGGAAGAGAGTTTTCCTTGGGCAAGTAATCCTGGATCAGTTTTAACTTTGACAGCTAAATCTTCTTTCTCATCCAGTTGTGTTGCAAGGGCAAAGGTAGCAATCTGATTAAGTGTTTGTTCTCCTAACCCTTGAGTCAGTAAGGATAAAAGCATTATTTAACCCCCTATCTTCTTCAGCCATATTGTCAATTTTATATTATATTAAGTTTTTTTAAAATACGTCCTCACAGAGAAGGAGAATGGGGAAATAGCAAAGTCAAGGGATATTTATGGCAAAACATTATTCTTTAGTGGAACTGCAAGCGGAAATTAATACCAATCCTGAAAACTGGCGCCCCTTAGTCTTAACCAATGGCTGTTTTGATTTACTCCATGTGGGTCATGTGCGATACTTACAACAAGCCAAGTCATTAGGGAAAACATTAGTCGTTGGCGTTAATAGTGATGAGTCGGTGAAACGTCTCAAACCGCAAAAAGATGTGCAACGCCCCCTCATTCCTCAACAACAACGGGCAGAAGTAATTTCTGCATTAACGGTAGTGGATGCGGTTGTCATTTTTCCTGAAACCACCGCGATTGAAATGATTAAAACCCTCAAACCTGATATTTACGCTAAGGGAGGGGATTACAACTTAGATAACCTACCTGAAACGGAAACAGTACACGCTTGTAATGGCACAATTGAATTAATTGAGGTGGAAATTCCCACCTCCACAAGTGACATTATTCGGAAAATTACGAATACCTGATTCACGGGAAATGAGGGCTCAAAGGTCAACGACCCCACCGCTAACCGCTTAGGCGGTATAGCGGGGGCTTCCAAAAGCCCATAAGTTGACCCGCTTAAGCTCTTAGAGAGCTACGTTTTCTAGGTCAGGATACCCTTGAATACGTGCCAGTTCAAGGCTCTATCGCTAAACATTAAACATCTCTAAACGGGTTAAGGAAGTGTGTTTAGCTTAAAAAAGCCTAGAAAACATTAGCAAGGCAAACGTCACCCGATTCATCGGAGTATCCATTATGTCCAACTTTGTTTTCGTTTTAGATAAAGATAAGCAACCGTTAGACCCCACTCATCCTGCTAAAGCAAGAAAACTGCTCAAAGCTGGACGAGCATCGGTATTTAGACGGTATCCATTTACGATCATCATGCAAGATTTAGAGGTGAAAAATTGTGTCACTCATAATCATCAATTAAAGATTGACCCAGGCTCTCGAACTACAGGTTTAGCTATTGTTCAAGGAAACCGAGTTCTATGGGGTGCTGAGTTAATCCACCGAGGAAGTCAAATTCGTGATGCTCTAACCTCTAGAAGACAACTTCGGAGGAGTCGCAGAAGTCGTAAGACTCGCTATCGTAAGCCTCGTTTCCTTAATCGGAAGCGTCGGGAAGGGTGGTTACCTCCTAGTCTCCAATCCCGTGTTGACAACACTATGACTTGGGTGAAGCGACTTCAAAAATTCTGCCCGATCCAAGGAATTTCTCAAGAGTTAGTTAGGTTTGACTTACAGAAGTTAGAAAACCCTGAGATTAGTGGTATCCAGTATCAACAGGGACAATTACAAGGGTATGAGGTAAGAGAATATCTCCTTGAGAAGTGGGGAAGAAAGTGTGCTTATTGCGGGGTGGACGACACTCCATTAGAGATTGAGCATATTAAACCACGGAGTAAAGGGGGATCAAATCGAATCAGTAACTTAACCTTAGCTTGCCATGAATGTAACCAATCCAAGGGAAACCAAGAGATTACCGATTTCCTATCGGGAAAACCTGATTTACTAAAACGGGTTCAATCTCAAGCCAAGAAGCCCTTAGCCGATGCTACGGCGGTTAATGCGACTCGTTGGAAGCTGTACGAATCCCTGAAATCAACAGAATTGAGTGTGGAGACAGGTTCAGGAGGGTTAACCAAATTCAACCGCACCCAAAGAGGTCTTTCTAAAACACATTGCTTGGATGCTTCCTGTGTTGGGAAATCTACACCTGAAAACTTAAAAGTAAAAACTAGAAAACCTCTTGTTATCAAATCTAAAGGTCACGGGAGAAGGCAACGTTGTAGGACTGACAGATTCGGATTTCCTAAATCTCATGCTCCGAGGGAAAAATTCTTTCAAGGTTTTCAGACAGGGGAGATTTGTAAGGCAATTATTCCGAAAGGAAAACACCAAGGTGTTTATGTTGGGAGAATTGCTATTCGATTTCGTCCTTCTTTCCGAATGTCGATCAAGAATAAGAAACCTTTCGATGTCCACCCTAAATACTTAAAAACAGTACACAAAGCAGACGGATATGAATATGAAATTTAAGCAGAATAAGGATGAGCTACCGCTCAATAATAAGTTTGGCGACAATTCCTCTCCCGTTAATTCTGACGAATCTAACGGGAGTCCCCATGTCGCATCAAAGATGGATATCAATGACAAAAAAACGTATCTTCCTCTGATAGCTGTTTCCCTTGCAGTTATTGCCCTTTGGGTATTATTTCACATTGAGTTAATCAAGTTAATTGCGCAATTAAGTCTCTTTGGCATTTTTATCATCGCTTGTTTGGCTTGGCGAGAATATAAAACGCAAACGAAGAATCAAGTCAATGAAAAACAACTAGATAAAGTCATTGAGTTAGTGGAATATTTAAGAACCAAGCGCAAATTTTATCTTAATACGCAAAACGACAGGGAAGATTATGTTGATTTAATGGGATTACTAGAAACAACGAATGATATTCACGCCATAAAAATTCGTTCTAAAGATTGGGAAAAACTGGAAAAGAATCTAAACTACTATCGTAAACATCCCCTGATTCCTTTTGAAATTGCAGAAGCCATCAAACAGTTTTTAAATCAGATCAATCATCCTCAAATAGAAAGCAAATATATTCCAGTGGAACAGTTAATAGCCACTCCTGCTTTCGGCAATCACTCCAAACAGCCAGAAGAGACGATCGAGCAATATTTCATTTTAAAAGAATCGGTTTCGGAACTGGTTTTAGAACTCCATCAATGGCTCAATCAAACGGATGTAAAACGTATTAATTTACCCCCCTTAGACCCTGCTTTATGTCCTAAAGAAAAACTTAAAAAACTAGAATCGAGTCAATCCAAAGTTTCGTCAAGCTAAATAAATAGCGCGATCGCGCTGATAGTTACTGAAGGAAAAGAAGACTTCAACTGTTAAGCATCTAAATGGGTTTGTAGAGACAAGGGAACAGGTAACGGGAAACAGCGAAAAGTGGGGACAATCGGGTTTTCCCGCTAATTTAAGAATACCCGATTTAAATGCGTCTTAGCTTATACTAATTCTAAGTAAGTCTGCACTAAAATCACTAACTAACTAAAACTAGCAATTATAAAACGGCAACTATATATTCTCATTACCATTCAGCACCATCCTTTTCTGTAATTTTTTATAGAATGATTTGACAACTGATTTACGCTTGCTATATAAGGAAGTAATCTTTCATTTAATTGTTATAACTAAGGAGGTTATCTCTATGAAATTAACTCAACTTATTTTAACCTGTTCGCCCGTAGTTTCTCTCCTCATAGGGTCCATGCCAACACTTGCTCTAGCAGAGACTTTACTTGCTCAGAGCAATAATAGTAGCGTCAAGGATTATAATCACACAATTGTAATTGACAGTAATAACGTGTCGGGAGCAACTAATTACACAATTCGGACATCAGGTGAACTGAAACAAGTTCAAGGCAATCTTGAGGGACATCAGGTAACTCGCCAGCCCAATGACAATGTCACTGATAACCAAGTCAATGGACGTGTCAGAAACGGTAAAGACGGCTTCCGCTTCAAAGGTGAAATTCTAGAGATTGAACTTAGTAATCCTAATGCGGCAAAGGTCTATGTGGATGGTCAACGTCGAAGTCTCAATAGCAGCGTCAAGGATTATAATCACACAATTGTAATTGACAGTAATAACGTGTCGGGAGCAACTAATTACACAATTCGGACATCAGGTGAACTGAAACAAGTTCAAGGCAATCTTGAGGGACATCAGGTAACTCGCCAACCCAATGACAATGTCACTGATAACCAAGTCAATGGACGTGTCAGAAATGGTAAAGACGGCTTTCGCTTCAAAGGTGAAATTCTAGAGATTGAACTTAGCAATCCCAATGCGGCAAAAGTCTATGTAGATGGCAAACCTCGAACCGAGATTGAGAATGAAAACAATTCTGGATCAACAGCAGATGAAATTGAAGATACTGTTGAAGATATCTTTTAAAGAAATAGTAACCTATTCCCGACTTTAATTTTTCCATCAACTTCTGTATTAAATTCTTCTTGTTTGGTTTGATCTTGTTCCATTAACAGTTTATAGAAAACAGGCACAAATTGCTTATTTGCAAAATCAATCCAAATTCTAGCCATAGCGCGATCGCGCTGCTGTATTTTTGAATTCATCAGTTAACTTCTAACAAACACAATGATCGAAACTCTGATTTTATAATTAACTAAAAAAAATGATATTAGTTGCTTAAGAAAGCTTGTATGCTACACGATCCAGCCATTCGCAATCCCATCGCGATCGCTTTCGGGGCAGTCGCTGGTGCCCTTACCCGACACTATCTTACCTTATGGTTTACCCAGCAATTGGGTAGTTCCTTTCCCTATGGCACTTTGTTTATCAATTTTACAGGCTGTCTGGCAATGGGATTTTTTGCAACGATTGCCTTAGAAAATGCGTTAGCAATTCCTGCAGAGATCCGTTTTTTGGTTAGTACGGGATTTTTAGGTGCCTACACGACGTTTTCAAGTTATGGCTTAGAAAGCCTAACTCTGCTGCGCGATCAAAGTCTTTTCCTTGCAAGTTTCTACTGGGCAGGCAGTGCAATTTTGGGCGTCATTAGCGTGCAACTAGGGATGGTGTTAGCTCGCATGGTGAACTAACTGATCTTAGCGCATCAATAGCGCGATCGCGCTGATTTTGCCTTAGTCTATTAAAAATAATCATTAAACTGCTGCTTCTCGCATTTCTTGGGCAGTTTTTCCTTGTGCTGTATTATTAGCATATTTTTGATATTGATTCAGATAAAACTGTGAGGGATTCTGAATCTGTTTGACTGATTCACGTTGTAACAGATTGTTCCACCAGTTACGGAGAAAAGAACAATCATCGGGTAATGAAACCCCGCGATAATGTTCTAAAATGCAAAATCGTTCAAACCATGGATAAAATGTTAAATCAACTAAAGAAAGACCATTGCCTAACCAATAACTGCCATTGTCACTAAGTTGACGAATGCCTTCGGTTTCCATGAATTGTAAATTTTCAATCAATTTTTGTTTTAATTCTTCTTGTTTGGCTTGATCTTGTTCCATTAATAGTTTATAGAAGACAGGCACAAACTTATTATTGGCAAAATCAATCCAAATTCTAGCCATAGCGCGATCGCGCGGTGTTTGTGGCATTAATGGCGGTTCTGGAAATGCTTCATCCAAATATTCATTAATAATGGCAGATTCCCAAATGGTATAGTTGCCATGTTGAATCACAGGAACTTTGCCATAAGGTGATACCTGAGAAAACCAGTCGGGTTTATTATTGAGATCAATTTCTATTAGTTCAAAATCAATTCCTTTTTCCAATAACGTAAGGCGAGTGCGGTGGGCAAAAGGGCAGACACTGGCACTATAAATTTTCACTGTCATGGGAAAATTCCTCCTTAGGTGATCAATGGGTTCTAATTTAATGGTAGGCTAGACGCGATGTTCCCTACGGAACCGGCGAAGCCATCGCGTTGCCAAAAGCCTTAACAATGGGAATTGTGATTAGTACGGTTAACATGAAAGGAGGCGTGGGAAAGACCACCCTCACCGTTAATGTTGCCACTTGTTTAGCCAAGAATCATCAAAAACGGGTATTAGTGGTGGATTTAGATGCCCAAATCAGTGCCACTCTGAGTTTAATGCCACCACAAGAGTTTAGTAAACTCCGACGCAACCGCCGAACCCTCAGCTATTTAATTGATAAAATTGTAACACCCCATATTCGTCGTAAATACGATACCCCCGACTTAATTCAATCTCAAGTTTGTGACATTAGTGGCTTAGAATTACTCGCTGGGGATATTGAACTCTATGATGAATATATGGTTTCTAAAAAACTCCATGAAGAAACCGTCTCAGGTGAACAAAAAGATTTTAATCAGGCTTGGGATAACTTTGAAGCGAATCTGATCAGTCAAATTCTAGAACCTGTTATTAATGATTACGATTTTATTATCATGGATTGTGCCCCTGGCTATAATTTATTAACTCGCAGTGGCATTGCAGCTAGTGATTATTATGTCATGCCAGCACGCCCGGAACCGTTATCCTTAGTCGGGGTTCAACTATTAGAAAAACGGGTTTCTCGTCTCAAGAAAAATGACACGAGTGGATCAGAAAAACTTCAAAAGTTACAGTTATTAGGCATTGCATTTATTTTATCCAGTGGCGGGGGAATCTTTGGTCGTTATTATAAGCAAGTCATGCAACGCATTGAACAAGATTTTTCATCGGAACAGATTTTCGACAATCGTATTCCAGTGGATACCAATATTGCTAAAGCAGTTGATATGTTTACCCCAGCCGTGGTTAGTATGCCCAATTCTTCAGGCTCAAAAGCGTTTGCTAAATTAACGGATGAGTTATTACAAAAATTGTCTCAAATGCAATCCTGATTATTAAACGACTCCTCCATAATAGGCAACAATCGTATCATCAGATAACTCTTCGCGTTTTAACCACGCCCACCGTTGATCCCCCAACGAAAAATGCCACCATTCTTTAGGATGTTGGCGAAACCCTGCTTCGGTCATAACGGCTTTTAATAATTCTCGCCGTTGATGATATAGTTGATCGGTTGCTGAGGTACTGTCTTGATAATAATTGGGATAAGAACGTGGGGAGAGTTCATCAATAGCAGATCCCATCTCCAAGGTTTCTCCTTTTTCATTGACTAAGGTGATATCAATGGCAGCACCCGTGCTATGAGGAGGTGGGGTTTTGGGATTTTCACTGGGTTGCGCCCAAAACTGATGCACTTGTTCCATCAGCGTTTTATGTTGTTCAGGGGATAATGATGCTTGCTGGGGAAACTGTTGTTGCCATAACGTTTGGAACGTATAATCCACCATAAACTGTTGCACCGCGATCGGGCGGTAAGCATCAAAGATTTTGATCTGCCAATGGGGTTGGTGCATTTGTAATTGTTGTTGTGCTTGTAATAACGCCTCTAAAACACTCTCACGCAGACAATAAGGAGAGACTTCCCCATAGGGAGCCCCTAATTTTTGGTAGGGATGGGGCGTTTCAAACGCAAATTCGGTGGTGGGAATGGTAATCAGAGATTCGCCACAATCTTCAATGGGAATTTGTTGATGAGCTTCCATAGTATTGATCAAGAATCCAGTAAACAGCCTCCAATAGATCCTTAGCAATATAGTTGGGAGTGGTGGGATGTTGATAGCTATTGCTTAACACTGACTTACCATACCCCGTTTGGACTAAAATGCCCGTTGCTCCAACATTATGGGCTAAGTCAATATCCGTTGCTTTATCTCCCACCACAAAACTAGCTTTTAAGTTTAAATCATATTCCCAGGCAGCAGTCACAAGCATTCCTGTATTGGGTTTTCGCCAAGCACTCCACCGCGTCAAGTTGGGCTCAACACCGCCTGCAGTGGGGCTAAGGTAAGGGCAATAGTACACCGCATTCAACGACGCTTCTGCTTCCATTTTTAATAATCCCTGCAAGCGGTTATGGAGGGCTTCCACATGATCAAGGGAATAATACCCTCGTGCTGGCCCCGATTGATTAGAAACCACACAACAGAAAATATTATGGTCATTGAGAAAACGCACCGCTTGGGCTGCGCCTGGGATTAACCGTAAATCTTCGACCTGATGGAGATAGCCTGCTTCTTTATTTAAAACGCCATCACGGTCAAGAAAAACTGCTGGTTTAGCCACGCCAAATTTTTTCCAGAACCGTTTTTACATCAATATCAGCGATCGCGCCTGTGGATGATTGTATCCCAACACAGGCAGAATTATCTTGAGGCAATAGTTTGTTGGGATTAGTGGGACCAAATAAGGCAATGGTATAAGTTCCAACCGCGATCGCCAAGTGCATGGGGGCACTATCTGTACATAACATTAAATTTCCCCCTGCAATCATTGCCGATAATTTTCCAATATCAGGGGGACTGCTAACTTTTAAGTTGGGGTTAGCTTGTAACAATTGTTCTACCCATGCCTCATCTTCCGGCCCTTTGAGAAGGACAATTGGCAAATTGGGTTGTTTCTGTTGAAAATCGGCAATAATTTCCTTCCATTTGTTAACAGGATACACTTTATCCAGACCTTTATCTTGCGCTAATTGGCTGGAGCCGCCATGAATTAAAACATAGTTACCATCTTGAATTTCCAAACGATTTTGTTCTTGTTCCGCCCATTGAATATCACTTTTAGGAACATTGATTTCTAAAGGGGGACAGGGGGTATTCAGATTTAACCCTCGCACGAGATCGTGATACATCTCGGCGGCATATTGTTCCGTTTTCAGGGGAACCGTGTTAGTCAAAAAGAAAGAACCAGCACTTTCATAACCCACTCGAATGGGAATGCCATTTAACCATAGTAGAAAGCCCACCGTCCAACGACGCCCTAAACTGAGGGCAACTTCGTACTCGCGATCGCGAATGATACCTAATAAATTCAGGTAATCTGCTAAGCTGTTACGAGCTTTGTAATCAAAAACTAACGCTTCAGTGACATGAGGACAAACGCGATAAGCAGGTTTAGCTCGCGGTTCCACTAAAACGTCAATGCTGGCATGGGGATAGGCTTTCTTTAAGTCAGCTAGGGTGGGGAAAAACAAAATTTGATCCCCAATTCCACCTGGTACAAGAGCTAGAATTCGCATAATAATTTACGATTTGCTTCAATAATTTCAATCAAGTTAATTTTAATGTCACAGCTTTCTATTATGACTGAGAATTCGACATTTTTCTTAGGTTGTCAGATAGCTTCGGTAATTGCTCTAGCTGCTTGCTTACAAATAAGTTAGCAAATGGTCTGCTGTGATATACTAAACCTTATTGTCGGTCATTTGGGAAGAAAATACCAATGCATTTATTAATCCCTGCAGCAGGGCGGGGACAACGCATGGGCAGCGATCGCAATAAATTATTATTACCCTTATTAGACAAACCCTTATTAGCGTGGACCTTACTAGCAGCAGATGAATCCACCGAAATTCGTTGGATTGGGATTGTGGGAAAACAGTTTGATTTTCCTGATTTCCGCGCAATTATTGACGATTTAAATCTCAGCACCCCTATTATGTTGATTGAAGGGGGCGAAACTCGTCAAGACTCGGTTTATAATGGATTAGCTGCCTTACCCGAACAAGCCAGTCATGTCTTAATCCATGATGGGGCACGCTGCTTAGTGACACGAGAGTTATTTGATCGCTGTAGTGAAGCCTTAATGGGGGCTCAAGCCATTATTGCTGCTGTTCCGGTTAAGGATACCATAAAAATTGTGGATCAGCAGGGGGAAGTTCAAGATACACCAAACCGCCGTTCCATGTGGGCAGCCCAAACCCCGCAAGGCTTTGAAGTGGAAACCCTAAAATGGTGTCACCGTCAAGGCAAAGTTTTGGGTTGGGAAGTCACAGATGATGCTGCCTTGTTTGAACGTTGTCAGTTTCCCGTCAAAATCGTGGAAGGGGAAGAAACCAACTTAAAATTAACCACTAAATTTGATCTCTCCATCGCAGAATTTATCCTCAAACAACGATTGGAACCCTCGATGGTGAAGCAGCAATGAATTTTCCTGAAATCTCAAACTTAAAAACCACCTTACAACAACGTCGTCAAAAACTTGCCCAGCAATTTCCCGATAAAGCCTTATTATGGTCGGGATGTGCCCCGTCTCGAAATTTTCCTGCCAATACCTTCCCGTTTCGGGCAAGTAGTCATTTTCTCTATTTTGCTGGATTGTCTTTAGAAAATGCGGTAATTGAGTTAGATAATGGTAAATTAACCCTATTTATGGATAATCCCTCTGCAGAGATGATTTTATGGGCAGGGGAACAACCGACACGGCAGGAAATTGCAGCAACCATTGGGGCGGATGCAGCTTATCCTTTATCAGAATTAGAAAATTATCATGCCCCTGCAGCCACGATCGCGCTACCCCACCCCGCAATTTATCAACAGCAATGCCAGTGTTTACAGCGTGAGATTCCCCAACCCTGGCAAGCCCAAGGGAAAGATTTAGCCCTAATTCATGCCATTATTAACCTCCGATTATGTCATGATAACAGCGCGATCGCGCAAATTCGTCAAGCCGCCGAGGTTTCCATGCAAGCCCATAAAGCAGGAATGGAGGCAACCCAACCCGGGAAAACCGAAGCCGAAATTCGGGCTGCCATGGAACAGGTGATTATGGCTCACGATCAAAGCTGTGCTTATGGTAGTGTTGTTACGGTGCATGGGGAAGTGTTACATAACCATGATTATTCCCACACCCTGCAAGAAAACGATTTAGTGTTAGCAGATGTGGGGGCAGAAAGCCCAGGGGGATTTGCTTCTGATATTACCCGCACCTGGCCGGTAAATGGTGAATTTTCCCCGACACAACGAGAAATTTATGATTTAGTTCTATCTGCCCATGATGCCTGTATCGAAGCAGTGGCACCGGGGGCGGAATTTCAAGACATTCATTGGAAAGCAGCCACGATTCTGACAGAAGGATTAGTGGATTTAGGCATTTTACAAGGTAACGTTTCCAATTTAGTTGCCCAAGATGCCCATGCCATCTTTTTCCCCCATGGCGTAGGACACTTATTAGGATTAGATGTCCATGATATGGAAGATTTAGGGGATTTAGCAGGATATGCCCCAGGGCGAACTCGCAGTAACCGATTTGGATTAGGGAATTTACGGCTCGATCGCGCCCTCCAGACAGGGATGGCAGTCACCATTGAACCGGGATTCTATCAAGTGCCTGCGCTTTTAGAACGTGCCAAAACGCAAGAACCGTATCAAGACATGATAAATTGGAATCAACTCGCTCAATTTAGTGATGTGCGTGGGATTCGCATCGAGGATGATGTGATGGTCACTTCCGACGGGGCAGAAACATTAACTACTTCTGTGCCGTGTCAACGAGAGCAAATTGAGCAGTTATGTCAGAGTGGATGAGGACAATAACCATCTGTTCACCAGGCTAGAAAACTTATTAAATTAAGAATTGTTACAATTGTCTTACCTAAAACCAGTCAAGAAAGTGGTGATTGATTATGAAAAAAGCCTTAGTTGTTGAAGATAGCCAAACCGATCAAAATTTCTTTAGTAGTCATCTGAAAAAAGCAGGATTTTCGGTAACTAGTGTCGGCAGTGTGGAAGAAGCTCAAGAAAAAGTTAAAGCTGGTAAACCCAATGTTGTTATTGTCGATATTATCCTGCCAGGGGAAAGCGGGTTTGAATTATGTCGGGAATTAAAATCCCAAGAGGAGACCAAAAACATCCCAATTATTATTTGTTCCTCTAAAGAAACCAATGTTGACAAAATGTGGGGAGATATGTTAGGAGCAGATGCTTACTTAGTGAAACCTGTTGATCCTGATGAATTGGTTAGTACTGCTAAAAAATTTGCGTAAATAGCTTACCATGTCTGAAGAAACTCCCTTAGTGGGCATTATTATGGGCAGTGATTCGGATTTGCCGACAATGGAGGGCGCGATCGCGCAGTGTAAAGAGTTTTCCGTGCCCTATGAAGTCGCGATCGTTTCTGCCCATCGCACACCCGATCGGATGGTGAACTATGGGAAAACGGCAGCCGAACGGGGATTAAAAGTCATTATTGCTGGTGCTGGAGGAGCCGCTCATCTGCCAGGAATGATTGCTGCTGTTACAACCCTACCTGTCATTGGCGTTCCCGTGAAAACGCGAAACTTAAACGGGGTTGATTCCCTTTATTCCATTGTGCAAATGCCTGGGGGCGTTCCCGTGGCAACCGTTGCCATTAATAATGCCAAAAATGCAGGCTTACTGGCAATCCAAATTCTAGCCGCATTTGATCCGCAATTATCTCAAAAACTGACCCATTATCGGCAACAATTAGAAACCGGCGTCATGGAGAAACAATCCCAACTAGAACAAATGGGGTATCAAGCCTATCTGAAACAGCTTTAACCGCCACTCAGTTTTCACTTAGATTGTAAGGCAGTTTGTTGTTCATGCATTTTTTCTAACACCAATGCCGGATCAATCAGTTCACCACCATGCTTTAATTGCCAATGCAGATGAGGACCAACCGTCCGTCCTGTCATTCCCACACGTCCAATACGAGCCCCTGTGGCAACTTGCTGTCCTTTGCGCAGACGAATGGCACCACCTCGGTCTAACATCACTAATCCTTGACTGGTTTGTTTAACGTGACCCTTGAGATGACAATAAGTATGTTGCCACTGTCCTGACTGAATGACAACTTTGGTTCCACAAGCAGTATGATCCGATAATTCCACAACCGTTCCTGCCCACCAGTTACGAATGTAACTTCCTACGGGAGCTGCAAAATCTAAGCCACTATGGAACTCGCTTTCTCCAGTTGTGGGAGATTGACGATAACCAAAAGGGGACGTATAGCCTTGGAAATTCTCGATCGGGAAGGACGCATCTGCCCATTGCCCTGATTGCGACTGTTCAATTACAGCATGTTGAGCGGCAGTATCTCGAATGCCCCCAAAGAGACTTCCCACAGTCACGCTTAGAAAGCTCAGCAAAAAAATGGGTAAGACAAAAAGCGGTTTTCCAAATGCAAATTGACTTTGCCAAATCACAAATGATGGGTTGCTATGATTCATTATTACTCGACCTCACACCCAAATGAAGATGTCGATAAGGATTTCACATTTTGCAATGATTGTCAAATGATGCGGAAACCAATTATTGTGATTGGGGCAGGAATTGGGGGCTTAACCACAGCAGCGTTACTCGCCAAGCGCGGTTATTCTGTGACCATTTACGATCAAGCTTATGTTCCCGGCGGTTGTGCTTCTAGCTTTAAACGCCACGGTTTTACCTTTGATGTAGGGGCAACACAAGTAGCTGGCTTAGAAACTGGAGGAATTCATGAACAAATCTTTACGGAATTAGGGGTTAACATACCTGCTGCTACTCCCTGTGATCCTGCTTGTGCTGTTTATCTCCCTGGAGAAACAACACCCATTCAGGTGTGGCGAGACCCTGAAAAATGGCGTCAAGAACGACAATATCACTTTCCTAACAGTGAACGGTTTTGGCAATTAATGGAAACCCTATTTGCAGCAAGTTGGCGATTTCAACAGCGTAACCCTGTTATTCCTCCTCGTAACCTCTGGGATAGCTGGCAACTGATTTCCGCTATACGTGCCGATACGTTAATCACGTTACCGTTTACTTTTCTCACCGTTGGAGATATTTTACGAATCTTGGGATTGTATGGGAATCAACGGTTGCGCACTTTTCTGGATATGCAGTTAAAACTCTATTCCCAAGTCAGTGCTGATGAAACAGCCGCTTTATATGCCGCGATCGCGCTGGGGATTTCCCAAGCACCGCAAGGGGTATGGCATTTAAACGACAGTATGCAGGCATTAAGTACCCAGTTGGTTAAAGGCTTAAAAAAACACGGGGGTCGCTTACGACTCCGTCATCAGGTGGACACAATTCGTTGTGAGAACGGAAAGGTTACCGGCATTCAAGTTCGCAATGAGAAAACCGGAGAA
>JAHEOB010000137.1 GCA_018610095.1 Halothece sp. MAG | reverse complement strand
CTAAGGAAGCCTCCCCAAACCAATTTTGTGCTATTCCTAACCACTGGTGCATTAAACAGAAAAAAAGCGGTGGATGTGTCGATTGTTCCGCTAATAACTGCGCGATTTCAGAACAACTTGTTGCCTCATACTCAAACAAAGTCGTGATTTTATTAAGACTCAAAAAGGTTTCTTTAGGAATTGCTTGATATCCTTTTCCAAAGGTAAACAATCCTGTAATAATTTCATCAAGCCATAGTGGTTTTTCTTCTAAATTGGTAAAGCGTAATATTGTACCAATCATTAAAATGAATAGTAAATTTGATTTCCGTTGCCATCTCATCGTCATTCTCACTAATCCAATGATTTCGATTGGGAAGCAAAGCAAATGCGGTTTGATTGGAAACCACTATAGCGAGCTTATACGATTCCTCATCAAATAAAATAGGTAAATGAGTTAGTAACAATTAAATATGACTTTTCAAGAGCTTGACTTAAGTGAAATTATTTCATCCTATCACTTGCCAGTTTTACCAGAAGCTGTTATTCAAGGATTAGAAATTAAGGAACATGGACATTATCTCGATGCAACCGTTGGCGGAGGAGGACATAGTGCATTAATTTTAAAAACTGTTCCCTATGTTAAAATTACTGCCCTCGATCAAGATGAAAGCGCGATCGCGCAAGCCAAACAAACTTTATCTTTTGTCGATAATAATCAAATTGAATTTTATCATACGAATTTTGCCAATTTTGATTGCCAACCAGCTACGTTTGATGGCATTTTGGCTGATTTAGGGGTAAATTCTCATCAATTGGATACCCCCGAAAGAGGGTTTAGTTTCCAGAAAGAAGCCGATTTAGATATGCGGATGAATCCTCATCAATCCTTAACTGCCAGTGACATTATTAACCACTGGGATGAAACAAGCCTCGCGGATTTGTTTTACCACTATGGCGAAGAACGATATTCTCGCAAAATTGCCCGCAAACTTGTCAAAAATCGCCCCTTTCAGACAACCACTGAACTTGCTAGCGCGATCGCGCTATGTTTCCCACCTAAAAAACGCTATGGTAGAATTCATCCAGCGACTCGGGTATTCCAAGCACTTCGCATTGCGGTTAATAATGAACTAGACAATCTCAAAATTTTACTGGAAATTGCGCCGAATTGGCTAAAACCCCAAGGAAAAATCGCCATTATTTCCTTTCACAGTCTAGAAGATCGACTCGTGAAACACCACTTTCGCAATCATCCCCAACTCCATGTTGCGACTAAAAAACCTATCACCGCCTCTGCCGAAGAAAATCACCAAAATCCTCGGGCTCGTTCTGCTAAGCTCAGAATAGCCCAAAAAGTTGGGTAAAATCTTAAACTCAGCTTAAGGTCTCAGTTTTTAACCAATAGCAGGCTTATGCTACCATCTGGAGTAATATAAGTATACATTTATTTTAAGCCCATGAGCAAGGTTTTGGTGCTAAATGCTTCCTATGAACCGCTCAACTTGACTAGCTGGCGAAGAGCGGTGGTTCTGTTGCTCAAAGGGAAAGCAGAACAGCTAGAATATAACGAAACCCTCATTCATACTGGATTTCCCTTACCGACTGTTATCCGTTTGCGGTACTATGTTCGGGTTCCTTACAAGGAAATTCCATTAACTCGCCGTAATATTCTAGAACGAGATGGTCACCGTTGCCAATACTGTGGTTATAAAAAAGACCAATTAACATTGGATCATGTCATTCCTCGTTCTCGTGGTGGCGGTGATCGTTGGGATAATATTGTTGCTGCTTGTGTCAAGTGCAACGTCAAAAAAGGCAATCGAACCCCCAAAGAAGCAGATATGCCCTTATCCCGTTCACCTCGTCGCCCTTATAGTAGCTTGCACTTTGAATTGGCGCGACATCTCCAAGGAAACCGCAATCACGAATGGCGAAAATATGTCATAGGCATTTAGTCAAACTTTCCGTTTAGCAAACACCAAGCTAAAGTAGCATAATATCCAGAACCATATCAAGGAGATTGAGTTGTCTTTTTGGTAAAGCTCAAGTCAAAATTAGAAAACGCCAAATCAAATCACGTAATGTCGGTTATATAATTGGCGATGGATTATTAACCCTAATCTGGATATTATGATGACATCCCATCTTGATGAACCCTCTAAAACGCCATCGTTTCCTACGAATGGCAATGCTATTCAAGGAGACAATAGCTATGACAAGAATCATTATTCATCATTGGCAAAAGAGCGTAAGCAGAGTTATATCAATAGTGATACTTCCTTAGAAGATATCCTGAAAATATTTAAAGACACCCTAGATCGACATCGGGGAGAAAGACAACTGGTCATTATCCAAGACTTTCCTGATCCCGATGCCCTGTCAAGTGCTTGGGCTTATCAATTAATTGCCCAGCAATACGACATCCAGTGTGATATTGTCTATGCGGGCATCCTTTCCCATCAAGAAAATATTGCCCTTGTGAAATTAACAGGCTTACCTGCCAAGCGATGGGGCATTCAAACTCTCAAAGAAAGAGACCTTTCTGTTTATCAAGGGTGTGTTTTAATCGATAATCAAGGGACAACTAGCCAATTAATGCCCTTTGTGCGGGAACAAAAACTCCCGATTATGATTGTCATTGATCATCATAGTGAGCAAGAAGACCTGGATGCAGAATTTGTGGATATACGGGCTCAAACTCGCTCCACAGCTACGATGTTAACCCAATATATTCAGGCGGGATTACTACAATTTAATACCAGTAATAGTAAGCACATTAAATGTGCTACTGCCCTGATGCACGGCTTGCGTTCTGATACCAATCGCTTAATGCAAGCCCAAGAAGAAGATTTTCTGGCGGCGGCTTATTTGAGTCGCTTTTACGATGCCCAACTACTGGATGCGGTTCTCCAAATGTCTCGTTCGAAACGAGTCATGGATGTGATTGAGCGTTCACTCCGAAATCGCATTGTTAAGAATAATTTTTCAATCGCTGGGGTGGGTTATTTACGCTACGATGATCGCGATGCCATTCCTCAAGCCACGGATTTTCTGGTGACCGAAGAAAATGTTCATACGGCAGTGGTGTATGGAATTGTTCATAATGAAGATGAAGAACTAGAAGTGGTCATTGGTTCGCTACGCACCACGAAGTTAACCCTTGATCCTGATGAGTTTATTAAAGAAGCCTTTGGTCGCGATACGCAAGGACGATATTTTGGTGGAGGGCGTTACATGGCAGGGGGCTTTGAAGTTCCCCTAGGATTTTTATATGGCTTTAATGAGCATTCCGAATATGCCAGATTAAAATGGGAGGTATTTGATCTCCAGATCAAACAAAAATTGCTGCGCTTAGTGAATCCTGATGAGAGTGTCATTAATACTGATTAGATAATGTCACAAAATGTTTATTTAATTCGTCACGGTATTGCTTGGGATCGCGCTTTAGCTGACAAAGATGAAACGCGCCCTCTGACTGACAAAGGACGAAAAAAAACCAAAAAAGTTGCCAAACAGATTAAAGAAGTTGGGGTCAACTTTGATGTCATTTTAACCAGCCCTTTGTTGAGGGCAACCCAAACCGCAGAAATTTTACAAGAAGTGGGTCTCACCACGACTGTGGAAACGTTTTCCCCGTTAGCCCCAGATGGTGAGATTCAGCAATGGATTGATTGGTGGCAAGCTGAAACGGTACAACAGGAAAAAACGGTGGCATTAGTGGGGCATCAACCTGATTTAGGCAACTGGGCTGAAACCTTGGTTTGGGGAAAAGCACAAGGGAAATTACTAGTAAAAAAAGCAGGGGTAATGGCATTAAATTGCCCTACCCAGCAATCTCCTTTTGGCGCGAGTGAATTGGGTTTACTGATTCCGCCGAAGTGGATGTTGAATTAGCTAAGGAATTTATCCCACTTGGGAGAGAATTTCATCATCAAGGGAGAAGTCAATGTCAGCTTCTTGACGATGATTGGCTAAATAATCGTTTTCAAAAGATTCTTTTAAGCCACTAATTAAGTCGTATTGGGGTTGCCAATTTAAATCCCTTTGGGCTTTATGAATGTCGGTAAAGAAATGCTGCATTCTCAGAGGGAAGGCTTTGCGTTTGCCAAAGTTAAATTGTTGGGGATCGTAGTGAACTAATTTTAAGTCTTCTGGGGATTTTCCAATGGCTTTGGCACAGGTGCGGGCTAATCCATCAAAGGTGATATACCGTTCTCCTGAGAGATTATAAACTTGCCCAATGGCAGTTTGATTCCCTAGAATTGATGCCATAGCTTGGGCTAGGTCTTGAACATGACCTAATTGCGTCATATGTTGACCATTGCCAGGGATGGGAAGAGCGCGATCGCGCACAATGCGATCAAAAAACCAAGCCTCTAAGTCATTATAATTCCCTGATCCATAAATATAAACGGGACGCACCGATGTCCAAGGAACGCCCATGGCATCTAAATAATCTTCGGTGTCATGTTTGCCTTTATGGCGACTTTTGGGATCAATGGGATCCCCTTCGCGGTGAGGCATTTGATCGGATTTGAGATACACTCCTGCCGAACTGACATAAATAAAGTGCTGAATGTGATCTTTAAATAATTCTACTAAGGGTTGAGTATCACTTAATTCTCGTCCATTATTGTCAAAGATGGCATCAAAGCTTTGAGAGCCTAATTTCTCTTTGAGTTGAGTCGCATCTTTTCTATCACCATGGATTTCCTGCACTCCTTGAACGGGGGAAGGCTTATTGCCTCGATTAAACAAGGTGACGTCATGCCCTTGTTGGACTAATAATTTCGTTAGGGCAACGCCAATAAAGCGCGTTCCGCCCATGATTAAAATGCGCATAAGTGTTTTCCTAATACAGCAATCCGTTTTATTGTCCCATTTTTTCAGATTAGCAAGTTAGTATGAAAAATGATAGATTGAATAATGCGCCACGAAACTGATGCAACCCACTTCTTTTTTGTCCCAGAAAAAGTCGCAGAAAAAGCAATATCGAAAACAAGATTGGTGGCGACGAAAACTTCGCTATCTCTATTTGCGTTTAATTCGATTGCGCAGTACAACCCCTGCGATCGCGCGCGGGTTGGCAATGGGGGTGTTTGCAGGTTTCTTTCCCTTGTTTGGGTTACAAACGATTTTTGGACTGCTTTTGGCGATTTTGATCCGAGGCAATAAAATTACGGCTGCCGTTGGAACTTGGATTAGTAATCCTTTTACTTATGTGCCCATCTATATTTTTAATTACAATGTGGGACGAGTGCTATTAGGAACGGATGAGGTTTCTCAAAAGGTGGAGTGGACTTCCACAGCAGAGTTATTACAAGCGGGAAAAACTTTTGCTGTCACGCTATTTTTTGGATGTAGTGTGGTTGGCGCGATCGCAGCTTTCATTGCTTACTTTTTAGGATTATGGCTCATTCCTCGTTTGCGTAAGCGATCATTTGTTAAAAGTAATTAGTTAAACCGTAGTGGGTTAGTAATGCCTCCACAAGTCATCGAGATTTTATCAGCAGAAGAAATTCGACGGGCGATTACAAGGCTGGCGTCACAACTAATTGAACAAGCCCAAGAATTATCCAATTTAGTGCTTTTAGGTATTCAAACCAGAGGCGTTCCCCTAGCAGAACTCCTTTCGCAACAAATTCAAAGTTTAGAAGGAGTCTCCATTCCTGTGGGGATGTTAGATATTACGTTTTATCGGGACGATTTAGATCAAATCAAAACACGTACCCCGGCAGAAACGACTATTCCTTTGGATTTAACGGATAAAATTGTTGTTTTAGTGGATGATGTGATTTATAAAGGACGGACTGCTCGCGCTGCCTTGAATGCGGTGACGGAATATGGGCGACCGGCAGCCATTTGGTTACTGGTATTAGTGGATCGCGGACACCGTCAACTTCCCATTCATCCTGATTTTACGGGGAAAGTCCTTCCCACGGCTAAAGAAGAACAGGTAACCGTTTATTTTCAATCCAAAGATGGACGGGAGAGTGTGGAATTAACCCGTGCTGATCAATCGCAAATATAAAAATTCCATATCATTAATTTGCCATCAATGATCCAAGACTCGCCATGGATTAAGATACGATGGAGACGAGTAAAGAAACATTAATCAAGTAGGACGGAACGAGAGGAAATCAACAAGTGTTTGCACTCAGTGGTTATGAATACTTTTTAGGCTTTCTGCTCATTTGCTCGCTAATCCCAGTAATTGCCCTTACCGCTTCTAAACTATTAAGGCCTAGTGGCGGTGGCCCAGAAACTCGTACCACTTATGAATCTGGGATGGAGCTATTGGGCGGAGCTTGGATTCAATTTAATATCCGTTATTACATGTTTGCCCTAGTGTTTGTAATTTTCGATGTGGAAACTGTCTTTCTCTATCCATGGGCAGTTGCCTTTAATCAACTAGGGTTACTGGCGTTTATTGAAGCCCTCATATTTATTGCAATTCTGGTAGTTGCATTAGTGTACGCATGGCGTAAAGGAGCATTAGAATGGTCATGAATTCTGAATCAGCAATGGATCAAGAAACATTAGAACAACAACAGCGAGAGAAAATTCTCAATCCCGCCAGTCGTACTGGCGTCACGCAAGAGTTATCGGAAAACGTCATTCTCACGACAGTAGATGATATTTATAATTGGTCACGATTATCGAGTCTGTGGCCGATGATGTATGGCACTGCCTGCTGCTTTATTGAGTTTGCCGCATTGATTGGTTCGCGGTTTGACTTTGACCGTTTTGGCTTATTACCCCGTTCTAGCCCTCGTCAAGCTGATTTAATTATTACTGCGGGGACAATTACCATGAAAATGGCTCCTGCGTTGGTGCGCCTTTATGAGGAAATGCCTTCGCCAAAATATGTCATGGCAATGGGAGCCTGCACAATTACTGGTGGCATGTTTAGTGTGGATTCGCCGACTGCCGTTAGAGGGGTGGATAAGCTGATTCCAGTGGATGCCTATATTCCTGGGTGTCCGCCTCGCCCTGAAGCGATTGTTGATGCTATTGTCAAATTACGGAAGAAGATTTCCAATGATTCAATTCAAGAGCGAGCCACTTCCATTGAACAAACCCATCGCTACTACAGCACGACTCATAACATGAAACTGGTTTCTCCCATTCATGATGGAACGTATCTGAATCAAGAAACGCGACAAGCTCCTCCTAAAGAATTAGCCCAAGCAATGGGAGCTGAAGTTCCTCCCGCACTAGAAACATCTCAAACGCAACAAGAGGAGGCATAAGTGGCTCAACAGGAATCAAACAGTCAAAATAACCAGCAGCAGGAACAATCTCAACAACAAGAGAATCAACAAGAAGAGTCGCAAATTGTTGAGGCTGGCGTGGTCTCTTCTTGGCTCACGGAACAAGGGTTCGATAACCAACCCTTAACCCCGGATCATCGTGGGGTAGAAATGATTAGTGTTCAAGCTGATCAACTATTGCCAGTTGCTAAAGCCCTTTATCAAAAGGGGTTTAACTATCTGCAATGTCAAGGGGGATATGATTCAGGTCCGGGGAATGATCTGGTTAGTTTCTATCATTTGGCTAAGGTGTTTGATGATGCAGAATCAACGGAAGAAGTCCGTCTAAAGGTCTTTTTACCCCGTGACAATCCCCGTGTTCCTTCGGTTTATTGGATTTGGAAGGCGGCAGATTGGCAAGAACGGGAAACTTACGATATGTTTGGCATTGTGTTTGAAGGGCATCCCAATCTCAAACGCATCTTAATGAATGAAGATTGGGTGGGTTGGCCGCTCCGCAAAGATTACATTTCTCCCGAGTTCTACGAAATTCAGCACGCTTATTAGAAACTTGCATCATAAGTGTCCCCCTACTCTTGTTAGGGGGAGTTGGCTCGTGACGTTCTCCCACACTGATTGCAAGCAATACAGTCTGGGCTTGTCAACCTCGCGATTGAGCATTTCTGCCCTACGCCTTTTACCTAGATAGTGCCCTATCCCCGGCAGATCGACTTGACAGACGATTTCCTTTCCCCCAGCGTCCCTGGGTACTAACTTTCTCATTAAATAAAATTGCTCAGGTTAGATGTTTGGCTACCCAAGTTATAAAAAAACTTCTAGCCTTTTAATTAACTATCTAAAAAAACACCTTTTTTTGCTTTCAGAAAGGATGTTTATCTGTATTTACTAATTATAGCATAATTATTTCTCATTCAACTACAATATTTGGTCAAGGTTAATCTGAGAGGTCAAACACTATGGGTATGAATCGTCGTGAATTTGTGGGTTGGATGAGTATGGGAGCGATTGTCACTTCGGTTATTGGTTGTAATGACAATGTGGGAGATAGTTCGGAACCATCAACCCCAAAAGATGAGCCATCATCAGGTGAATTTCAAGTGATTGGAACCGTGGATGAATTAAATGAACAGGGTAGCTTGCTCGATGAAAAAACAGGAGTAATTGTCATTCGTAGTCCCAGCAATGACTTAATCGCACTTGATCCCACCTGTCCTCATAAAGGTTGTACCGTAGAGGCAACTGACAATAAGGAACGACTTGCTTGCCCGTGTCATGGATCGCAGTTTACGATTCGAGGGGAAGTTTTACAAGGTCCAGCAGATGAGCCACTGACCAATTATGAAGTCAAAACCGAAGATGACCAAGTGTTGGTAAAGCTTAGTTAGCTCGATCGCGCAAAGGTTAAAATCTTACTGTTACCAAATTATAGAGAATAACTGTGAGTTATCTTTATGGCATTAGTGTGGGAACGGGTGATCCCGAACTGATAACGGTCAAGGGATTACGGTATCTGCAACAAGCAAGCGTTGTTGCATTTCCAGAAGGTGTCCAAGGCAAATCGGGGATTGCAGAACGTATTATTACTCCTTGGTTACAATCTCATCAAAGAAGATTACCCCTGAAATTTCCCTATGTGCAAGACGATCGCGCTTTAATCGAGGCGTGGCAAACTGCTGCCGGTGAGGTTTTATCCTATTTGCAAACGGGGGTGGATGTCACGTTTGCTTGTGAGGGAGATATTAGTTTTTATAGTACCTTTACCTATCTCGCTCAAACGGTTCAAACCCTCGATCCCACTGTTAAGGTGAAAACGATTCCAGGGGTGTCTTCCCCAATGGCGGCGGTTGCGGAATTAGGGATTCCGTTGACAACGCGATCGCAGCGTTTAACGATTTTACCAACCCTGTATCATTTGCATGAACTGGAAACGGCTCTCAATTCGGCAGAAGTTGTGGTATTAATGAAATTTAGTTCGCTCTATCCTCAAGTTTGGGAATTGTTACAACAAAAGGGATTACTGGCTTCCAGTTCGGTGGTGGAACGGGCTACGATGCCCGAACAAGTCATTTATCCTGATTTGCGCGATCGCGCCCATTTACAATTATCCTATTTTTCCATCATGATTGTAAAAACGAATTAGACAAACGGTCACTAACTTTAAGATCGGTGGCAGAGGCAGGGATGGGCAACTGCCGTTCTGTTTTCTGCCAAAATTGTCCTATGGTTGATGCCACTTCATGGGGAGCAAAATAATGGTAGAAATGATACCCTCGTGGCGTTAACCAAATGTCATCTTGTGAGGAATTCATATAGCGTTTCCAGTCTTTAATGGCAGTGGGGGGAACCACTAAATCATCCTCACTACCACAAACCAATAAGGGAACATCAATGCCCCCAGGGGAATCTTCCCATTGTTGATAAAGAGAGTGGGGGGAGGGAGATGATGCCAAATCTCGCCGTAACAATTCCACCAAATAATGAGTCATGGTAGAATTTTGCTCGCCAAACAAGTTATAAACCATCTGTTCCAAGATGAGATTTCTTGGACAGCGTAAATGTTTGTATAACGTATAATAATAGGCCTGCCAATCTAAGGCGGGGTTGGTTCCCACACTTAATAGGGTGAGAGATTTAATTTGCTCTGGGCATTGACGGGCATAAAGTAGCCCTAACCAACCGCCAATGCCATGCCCCATTAAATGGACGGGTTGGGATAAGGTGGCAAAATAGTCTTGTAAGGAACTCAGGGCTTGTGTCAGAGAGGCTGATTCATCTTGATCTTGAAGATATTCCCAATGGGCAATGGGATTGCCTTGTTGAGATAAGTTTTTTAATAAGGGAGCATGGAAGCCATTTAAAATGGGATTGGGAGTTAACCAAACAGCAACAGGGTGTTGTGACATCATTTTTTAGCAAGATTGTAAACAACAGAAATGAAATAAACTCATAGATTGAGTTGATCTAAAGGTGGTGATGAATAGTTATTAGCAGAGAAAGTTAGGTCTGATTCGGGTTCAAAATCCCGACAACCAATTGCTGCTTCTGTTCCCGCTTGTTCAGGGCGAACTGTACACTTTAATACATAATTATTTGTGAAAAAAGCACAACGATTACAAGGAATTTGATGTAATCGTTTCAAATGATTCATACCATCAATCAAAGCTCGATAAACAATCCAACAAGCCAGTAAAGTTAATCCCCAACTGCAGCAAAAACAAATGAGTTGTAAAACCATTTTCGTCACCTTATTATTGCAACTTTGCTTGCGAATTTCAGTTTGAAGTTGTTAAAGCCAAGCCTTAAGCCATTTATTACTTAAATTAGCTTGGTTGCAGGAATGGTTTTCTTGGTCGATAAGTCCGTTAAAATGGGCATCTTTTGACGGCAAAAGGGACAAAACCAATAGATTTCCCCTCGGTTAACTTGACGGAGTAATTGCCCGCGACAACAAGGACAAATATTCATTTTTGTTTAATTGCTTTCCTTATTTAAGGTTAAATTAATTGATAATAATTGTCAAATATTTTGTCAAAAAAATCCCCATTATTTTTTAATTAAATAGCCATAAATAGTCCCCTGTCTCCTTACTTTTAAGAAGACAAGGGAACTTATTAAGAATTACTCAACCATTAAAACATCAAAGGCACGAATTGATCTAAAACCAAATAAGCAAAAATGGCGCCTCCTACGCCACCGACAAGAAAACCACCGCTAAATAAGCTCCAACCATCAATCGTTGTCATACCAGCAGGAAGTTTGGACATGGTTCGAGCGGCATTGGAACTCGGGGAGGTTTCGACATCCTTTTTCAAAGAAACTGTTCCATACAAGGAAAGACAGATTGTCATGATGACCACTAAACCACAGGTACTGAGTAGGGCTGCCCTTAACCCAAACTCACTATTACGCATGGGTCCTAATACAGCAAAGGGACCAATTAGCCAATAACCGTGTGCCATACCGATTTCTAGGCCTCGCATCAGAGGCGATAACCCTTCTCGATAAATGGGCAGATTGGCAACAAATTTCAGGGTAAGATCATTGGCATTGACAGGGGTGGCTAAGTTTCCTTCTTCCGTTTCCCCATAGGGGCTAACCACATCTCCTTGTTGGAAGTCGAAGCCAGCAAATGCACCACGAACACGGATGGCATGCCAAATATGTCCTAGCAGAAAAATTCCACCCAAGGCATAATGAAAGCTTGCTAACCAGCCTCGTGCGGAAACGATTCCTTCAGCGGTTTCCCAACTGCCAGCAACACCGAAAAACACTTCGGGATAAACAGTGTCGTTTACGCTGACAAAATAGCCAGCTAAAATTCCCATATACGCGATCGCGCCAAGGCTGTAACACAGATAGGCTTCACCGGAATAAAACAGCACTCGTCGTGCCCAAGCAAAGGGTTTTGTGGCAATGTGGAAAATACCACCAGCAATCAGAATTAAACTAATCCAAAGATGACCACCCACAACATCTTCTAAATTATCCACGGCTGCTAAACCATCCCAGCCATGTTGCCCCCAAAGATAACCAAAAATGGTAACCGGGTTAAGGGTGGGGTTATTTACCACACGCACTGCACCGTCAGGGCCAGTCCAAGGGTCAAACAAACCGCCCCAAAACATAGCTTTGCAAACCAGTAAAAAGGCACCAATGCCAAGGAAAATCAAGTGAATGCCTAAAATCGTGGTCATTTTGCCTTGATCGTTCCAGTCATAGCCAAAAAAGCCACTGAAGCGTTGATTATCTTTGGGTAAAACCTCGGGGCCAATCAGAGCATGATAAATACCACCAGCCCCTAAAACAGCAGAAGACACCAAATGGAGAACTGCAATGACAAAATAGGGATAGGTACTAACCACTTCTCCACCATTGGCAACACCAAACCCCAAAGTTGCCAAGTGGGGAAGTAAAATCAAACCCTGTTCATACATAGGTTCACTGGGGGTATAACGAGATAACTCAAATAGGGTCATGGCACCTGCCCAAAAGGTGATTAGGCCAGCATGGGCGACATGGGCTCCCAGTAGTTTGCCAGAAAGGTTGACTAGGCGAGCATTGCCAGCCCACCACCCCACGGATGGCATACGCTCCTGATTAGACTTAGTTGCAATAGTCGTTGTCATTATTATTCCTCCTTGCAAATAACTTTCATTTATTGCTCAAAAAAATTAAGTGGTGGAAGAGGCGCTTTCACGGGAAAGGCGACCTTGTTGGAAATCAAAGCCAGCAGCCCGCAGAGCGTGCCAAATATGACCTTGTAGAAAGAAGAAGGACAGCCAGAAATGGGCATTTGCTAACCAACTTCGAGCAGAGACTAAGTTGGGATCAGGTGAGCTAAAGTACGGAACGGTATTGACCCGAATTTCTAGAGCGGGTCCATAAAAGACTTCAGGATAAACGGTGGTATTGACGGAAACAAAATAAGTGGCAATAAAGCCCATTAAAGCCAGTGCCCCTAAACTATAGGAAAGATAGGCTTCTCCTGACCATACAAATAGCGATTGAGTCCAAGCAAAGGGTCGCGTCAAGATATGGAAAATACCACCCCCAATGAGTAAAATGGCAATCCAAATATGACCACCGACCACATCTTCTAAGTTATCCACCGCAGCTAACCAGTGTTTTCCTTCTGCACCGAAGAGATAGCCGAAAATCGTTGCTGGTGAAAGGGTGGGATTATTAACCGTGCGTACAGTTTCTAAGTTGGGATCATATAATCCGCCGAAATACATGGCCTTGGCGACTAACAATAAAGCTCCTGCCCCGAGTAGCACTAAATGAATCCCAAGAATGGTGGTCATTTTTCCTTGGTCATCCCAGTTATAGCTAAATAGGGGAAATTTGTTTTTATCCAGTACCGTTTGTTGAGAACGAGCATGGAAAATGCCGCCAAAACCTAAGAAGGCTGAGGAAATCAGATGAAGGGCACCAATAACAAAAAAGGGATAGGTGCTAACAACTTCTCCCCCTTCGCCAATGCCCCAACCTTGGGTTGCTAGATGGGGCAATAAAATTAACCCCTGCTCGTACATGGGCTGCTCGGGGTTAAATTGACTCAATTCAAATAGTGTCATTGCCCCGGCCCAAAAGACAATTAAGCCAGCATGGGCGACATGAGCCCCTAATAATTGGCCAGAAAGGTTGGTGAGGCGAGCATTTCCTGCCCACCAAGGATGCTCTTGGTTTTCCATAGTTCCTCCTTGATTCTATTGCAAATTATATTCAATTGACTTTTAAGCATAGCTTACCTTATAACAGAATTAGTTGCAAATTATTTTTATTAAGTTAAATGAAGCCACATTTACCGCAAGACAAAACATTTGCCACTGGAGAACAGTTACCAATTCATGAAGGGGCTTGGTTTATTCAAATGGGAATCGTGAAAACTTATACTTGGAGCGAACAAGGAAATCCTGTCATTCTGGGGTACTGGGGAAAAGGGGAATTAGTTGGTCCTTGTTTATCCGTTGTTGATCCCTATCAAATGCAATGTCGAACGCCTGTGGTAGCGCAACCTGTAAAGCCGAAAGAAGTAGCCTATTTTAGTGATTCTATATGTCACCATTGTCAACAAAAAGAACAATTATTACTAATTAATCGTTGTGAACCCTTACAGGAACGGTTACAACTCTTTTTAAATTGGGTTGCTTATAAATTAGGTGAACCTGTTAGCGCGGGGTGGCGTATTAATTTTAAGTTAACCCATCAAGAGTTAGCGGAAGCGGTGAGAAGTTCTCGGGTTAGTGTGACTCGTGCCCTTCAAAATTTAGAAAAACAAGGCAAAATTAAACGAAGCCGTTATGGTTGGATAGTCTTCCATGTTTCCATGTCTTCGGAACAAGTTTTTAGCATGAGTGCTGAGAATCCTACGACTACAATATTAATTTAGTCGGTAGACGGTGCTCATAAACGTCGGAACTAAATTCCGACGACGGCGCCTTATGAATCAGCCCATCTGCGGTATAATAGAAATAGTAGGCTTTATAACCAAGAGCTAATCGCCACCTACTAAAAAGTACAGAATTAATTTTCTGAAAACCTTCGACCGAGGGGCATCCGAGAGAAGTGAAAATAGCTCAGTTAACGTTGGTTTGCCCAAGTCGCTGAGAAGCCCTAACTACATCTGAAAGATTAGTTGGGGAGTATGTCACCAATCCATTTCTCAAAAGTGGAATCTGCTTATGATATAAAAAAAGTCTCCCGCAGCAGGTACGAACGGGAGACCTCAAATAATTCTCTATAAGTTCAAATAGGAATTAAAGTTGGCCATAAACGGGGATGGTTGCCCCGCGCACGTCTTTTGCCCCTTCCGAGGCAAGATAGCAAACGGCTTCTGCTACAGATTCTGGTTTAACCCATTCATGGGCTTTGTCGCTTCCCATTGCTTCACGATTAGTTGGGGTATCAATAATGCTAGGCAGCACACAATTAGCGGTTATGTTGTCATAATCTTTCACTTCTTCCGCAATGGCTTGCGTTAGGGCAACTACACCAGCCTTAGAAGCACAATAGGAGGCAAGTCCACCCATAGGTTGTACAGCCCCTTTAGAACCAACGGTGACAATGCGCCCATAGCCTTGATTCATCATGGAACGGAGACTATGTTTACATACCAAAAAGGTAGTATCTAGATTTAATTGAAAATCTTTTTTCCAATTGTCATAACTATAATCGGTTACGTTGCCCATGGAGAAACCGCCTACCAGATGAATTAAAACATCAATTTTGCCCATATCTTGGACCAGTTGCGCGATCGCGCTTTCATCTGTTAAATCGACACTGACAAAGCGAATCTTATCAAATTCGGATGAGGAAAGTTTTTGTTTGAGACGTTCCACTGAGCCTTCATTGCGATAGGGAATGGTTACTTTGGCTCCCTGTTTAACGACAGCAGGGGTAACGCCTAATCCTAAGCCACCTGCACCACCTGTAATCAGAACTTGTTGTCCGTCCATATTTAAATTAATGGTTTTCGTTCATATTTCTTAACGTCATCTATCCGTAATCGTTACAGATTCGCGGTAGTTATGCCAACTTACAGCTACAAAAAGCACTATAATAGCGAGATGGCTTGAATCGACTTTGACGATTGTTAGATGACACAGGCTACCATTCTCCAGCTAGAAAATATTAGCAAACGATATAGCAGTGGAACTCACCCTGCTGTGAACCAGGTTAGCCTGAGTTTAACCCAAGGAGAAGTTTTAGGATTATTAGGCCCTTCTGGCTGCGGAAAAACGACGTTATTACGATTGATTGCAGGATTTGAACAACCCCTTGAAGGAAAAATTAACATTGCTGGTCAAACGGTCTCCAGTGCCACTGCTTATATTCCGCCAGAAAAACGCAATGTGGGAATGGTTTTTCAAGATTATGCCTTGTTTCCCCATCTCACAGTGGCAAAAAATATTGCTTTTGGCTTAAAACAATCCCGAGGCATTACTGCAGAAGCAATTAAACAAAAAGTGGATGCTGCTCTTGATTTAGTCGGTTTAGAAGGTTTAGATAATCGCTATCCCCATCAATTATCAGGGGGGCAACAGCAGCGTGTAGCACTGGCAAGAGCGTTAGCTCCGCGTCCCAACGTGGTATTATTAGATGAACCGCTTAGTAATTTAGATGTGCAAGTGCGTCTGCGATTACGCACGGAATTGCGAGAGATATTAAAGACAGCAGGCATTGGGGCTATTTTTGTGACTCATGATCAACAAGAAGCCCTCTCCATTTCTGATACCGTTGCCGTGATGCAGCAAGGGCACATCGAGCAATATAATACCCCTGAAACGATTTATACTTCCCCCAGTTCACGGTTTGTTGCAGAATTTGTCACCCAAAGTAATTTTATTGAGGCGTATCATTGTGGGCAAGGTTGGAAAACGGAACTAGGAACGTTTCAAATTTCTGCTTCCCAAGTTGCATCAGAGGTAACTGGCAAGTATGGCGATTTAATGATTCGTCAAGAAGATTTACAGGTCACTCCCGATCAACAATCCG
>JAHEOB010000136.1 GCA_018610095.1 Halothece sp. MAG | reverse complement strand
GTCTTGATTGGGGGGTTCAAAGGTGAGTCTTAAACCAAAGCGATCTCTGAAGGATAATTTTTCCTGTACCTTATCCCAAGTATGAACTTCGTCTTGATCACTGGGGCGCGGGCGATCAGCGAAAAACTCCCGAACAAGGTGACGACGGTTGGAGGTGGCATACACCACAACATTTTGTGCCCTTGCGGTGACACTTCCTTCTAAAACTACTTTTAGGGCTTTAAATGAGTCATCATCTTCTTCAAAGGAAAGATCATCTACAAAGATAATAAATTTTTGGGAAATCCCTCGCAGTTGTTCTAAAATGGCGGGTAATTCCCGTAGTTCTGATTTGGGAACTTCCACTAATCGCAGTCCTTGCGGGGCATACTGATTAAGTAATCCCTTCACCACAGAGGATTTGCCAGAACCGCGACTGCCATAAAGAAGAACATGCAGTGCCGAATATCCTTGTAATAGAAACTCGGTATTTTGAACAAGGGTTTCTTTTTGCCAGTCATACCCCACAATTTCATTCAAGTTGATGGGATCAGGATTGCTAATGCCCACTAGCTGCCCATTTTGCCAAGTAAAGGCGCGATATTGGGCAAATTTGCCACATCCTTGGCTTTGATATTGTTGCGCGAGTTGCGGTAAAGCAGATTCCCAATCGTCACTATCATGGAGAAAATGATCGGTTTCGAGCGGTTTTTCCCATGCCACTAAGGGTTCATTGAGTTGACAAGCATTTTGTACCCACTCGCTAAGGAGTTTCGTTGGGCAATTATAGAGAGATTGTAAAATTGTGAGGTCAGATTTTGCCGCCTTGACGAGGGAAGGGGAAAGTTCGGTTAAGGAATGCCATTGCACTTGCTGAGAAAAGGGGTTTTCATTGTAAATAATTTGATTTACCAAATGATCCTGCCAAGCGCGATCGCGCTGCGCAAGGAGTTGAAACCAATGACTATACGCCTGTAAACAATGGTTGCGACTGCTTTGGGTTTTCAAGGCTTGTAATAATGCTAGAAACGCTTGCCCTATCTCATCATGTAATACCGATTGATAAAGCAGTAGCGAGGCAGCCTGTTCTAATAATTTAGTTGCCGAGGAATGAGAAGCGATCATGAAATTCCAAAACTTTTTCAGGAAGTTCTCAGTAATGATTCATATTGATCATCTTTAATAAAAAATAACGCAAGTCAGTAGAAGGAAGTAAAAGACTATGGCAGTCGAATATGATGTTGTCATTATCGGCGGTGGTTCTGGTGGTTTAGTGGTAGCCAGTGCTGCTGCCCAATTAAACGCTAAAGTTGCCCTTGTGGAAAAAGCCCGTTTAGGGGGAGACTGTCTTTGGTTTGGCTGTGTTCCCAGTAAATCACTTCTCCATGCCTCCCGCGTTGCCCATGAAGTGAAAAATAGTTCTCGGTTTGGGATTTATACCACACCTCCTGATATTCAATTTTCTGAGGCAACCGGATATGTACAACAAGTGATTAGTACCATCCAACCCCATGATTCCCCAGAACGATTTGAAAGTCTAGGGGTGGAAGTCATTTTTGGTGAGGGGCAATTTAAAGACGAAAAAACCTTTACCGTCAATGGGAAAGACTTAACCGCCCGTGCCTTTGTCATCTCCACCGGTTCTAGTCCAAAAGTTCCGCCCATTGAAGGGATTGAACAAGCAGGATTTTTAACCAATGAACAGGTCTTTTCCCTCAAGGAACGTCCAGAATCACTCGCCGTCATTGGGGCAGGACCCATTGGCTGTGAATTAGGGCAAGCCTTTCACCGTTTAGGCTCGACGGTGACCATGGTATCCAGTCGTGATCATATTTTACCCAAAGAAGACCCAGAAGCAGCATTAGTCGTTGAAAGACAATTAGAAGCCGATGGCATTAACCTAATCCGAGGGAAACGGGCGCAAAAAGTGGAAGTGGTTGATGGTAAAAAACATCTCTGGGTAGGGGATGAAAAAGTGGAAGTGGATGAAATTTTACTCTCGTCAGGGCGTACTCCCAATGTTAATTCCCTAAATTTAACAGCAGCAGGGGTTGACTATAGCGAGAAAGGAATCCCGGTTAATCAAAAACTGCAAACTTCCAATAAACGGATTTATGCCTGTGGCGATGTCATTGGCGGTTATCAATTTACCCATGTCGCTGGCTATGAAGCAGGGGTAGTCGTGCAAAATGCCTTATTTTTCCCCACTGCTAAAGCAGATTATAGTGTTGTTCCCTGGGCAACATTTACGGAACCAGAATTAGCCCGTGTCGGATTCACAGAAGAACAAGCCAAGGAACGTTATGGCGATGATGTGGAAGTCTTAAAACAAGAGTTTGCCGACGTCGATCGCGCCCAAGCAGAAGGGGCAAGCGAAGGATTTGCCAAAATCATTACCACGGGCAAAGGTAAAATTTTAGGTGCCCATATTGTGGGTCCTTCTGCGGGAGAACTGATCCATGAAATTATTTTAGCGATGAAAAATAACTTACCGGTATCTGCATTGACGGGAATGATTCATATTTATCCCACCCTTTCCGAGGTTAATAGTAAAGCTGCCTTGCAATTGAAAAAGCGGAAATATGCCAAAAATCAACGATTGCAAAACTTCTTACGGAAATTCTTTAACTTTCTCCGTTCCACCAAGGGGTGAACGACGCAAAGCAGCAACTCGTTTCTCATTCAAACGCTTGATACCGACAGTTGGCAGTTACCAAAATAATTATAGGGTTTGGTGTGGCTAAGGAATTTCCATTTCACTAATTTCCAAACCGATTGCAGGAAATAACGATGACTTTCTAGAAGTTGGGTTAGTGGATCAACTACAGAGTTCCTTAAAATTGGGATAGTTGTTCGCTGTTAATTACTAATTATGTCTCCTCGATCCCAGTCATTTTCTTCGGTTGAATCGTTCCCAAGTCTTAACCAGTCTAGTGACGAAACGACACCTAATCCTTGGACAATTGAAGATAGTGAACAAACCTATCACATTCAAGGCTGGGGTGATCCCTATTTTTCCATCAATCGCGCAGGGCATATTACCGTTTCTCCCAAAGGCGATCGCGGAACCTCTCTTGATTTATATGAATTAGTGGAAGCCCTCCGCAAACGCAACATTGGGCTTCCCGTGTTAATCCGTTTTCCTGAGATATTGGCGGATCGAATGGAACGGTTATATGCTTGTTTTGATCGCGCGATCGCGCGTTATAACTATCCGGGCAGCTATCGCGGTGTTTTCCCGATTAAATGTAACCAACATCGTCATTTAGTGGAATCGTTGGTGGAATATGGCAAACAACACCAATTAGGCTTAGAAGTGGGTTCTAAACCAGAATTAATGATTGCCTTAGCAAGCTTAACGCCGTGGCAATCCAATGACAAAGAGCAAGAAGCCTCTCTGTTAATTTGCAATGGTTATAAGGATCGCGAATATATTGAAACAGCGATTTTATCGCGACGATTAGGCTATCAAACCATTATTGTGGTTGAACAATTAGAAGAACTAGAATTAATTAATCGTATTAGTGACGAATTAGGGATTAAACCTGTTATTGGGGTTCGGGGAAAATTAAGCACTCGCGGTACTGGGCATTGGGGAAATTCCACTGGCGATTGCGCTAAATTCGGGTTAGGTATATGGCAAATTTTAGAAGCCGTACAAACCCTAGAGGCTTATAACAAATTAGATTGTTTACAACTACTGCATTTTCATATTGGTTCTCAAGTTGCTTCTATTAGTGTAATTAAAGAAGCCATCCGTGAAGCTGCCCAAATTTATGTGGAATTAACCACCCTTGGCGGTAACTTAAAATATTTAGATGTTGGCGGAGGATTAGCGGTTGATTATGACGGTTCTAAAACTAATAAAAGTAATGCCTCCAAAAACTATAATATGCAAAATTATGCCAATGATATTGTTGCCGAAGTCAAAGAAGCCTGTGAACAAGCAGAGATTGCTGTTCCTACCTTAGTCAGTGAAAGTGGTCGCGCGATCGCGTCTCATCAAGGGGTACTAATTTTCAATGTTTTAGGCAGTAGTGAACCGCCTGTTACCCC
>JAHEOB010000135.1 GCA_018610095.1 Halothece sp. MAG | reverse complement strand
CAATACTACCAGTCAAAATTGTTTCTCCTTTTGGCCCATAATCAACCGCCTCGACTGACCCTTGATGTTCCAAGCGAGCGATTTCCTGTTGGGTTTCAAGATTCCAAACCCGAGCCATGCCATCACTACTAGCAGTTAGAATCCGTTTCCCGTTTGGTCCGTAAGCGACAGCCTTAACGGGCTGACCATTATCAAATCGGGCTATTTCCTGTTGGGTCTCAACATCCCAAATGTGAGCAGTGCCGTCACTACTACCAGTCACAATCCGTTCTCCTTTGAGCCCATAAGCGACAGCCTCGACAGACTCTTGATGTTCAAAGCTGGCAATTTCTTGTTTTGTCTTACTATTCCAAATGCGAGCAGTGCCGTCACTACTACCAGTCACAATCCGTTCTCCTTTTGGACTATAAGCGATCGCTTCAATTGAGGCTTGATGACCCTCCAGTTGGGCAATGACTTTCTGCTTATCAAGATTCCAAATCCGAGCGATACTGTCACTACTACCAGTAATCACTTGCTCTCCATCGGGCTCATAAGCAACTGCTCGCACTGGTTCCGAGTGCATTAAATTTTTATAAGGAATTGTCTCAAGGCTACTGCGCAAAGCCTGGTTGACTTCAACAGGGGGATTGGGCTGAAAAAGGGGGACTAGGGAAATTTCTGATTGATTCACCACTTGATAAGATTTAATCGCTAGCAAAGCACTAATGTCATTGTCAGCACGACTGGAAGAATCTCCTTGGGATTGACCTTCTGGAACTAAACGCCGTGCCTCTGCAGCTAAACGCCGTGCTTTGGAAAGTATGTTTTGCTTATAAGTTAACCAAGCTAATATACCACTACCTGCTGCTAAAGCTAAACATGCTGCTGTCAAGGTTTGTAATACCCTTTGGTAGCGTTTTCTTCGACGCCTTAATTTTTCCCGTTGCTCTAGTCCTTCTTTAATAAATTCTTGGACTTGGGGAGGAAGTTTATTAAAATAATTATTATAAACTTCTTCCGCTTCAGCAAGTTGCACTCCTTGCCATAGAAAGTCAGGATTTTTATTTTTTTCTTGCCACAGTTTTGCTGCTTGCTGGAGTTCTCGCTGTAATTGCAGATGCCTCCGATTTTCATTGAGCCAATGTTGTAGCATTGACCAATTGCTAATTAGAATTTCGTGAGCTACTTCGATTGTGATATCGGAACTCGCATAACTAATTTGATTATTTTCTTGAGAGTCAACGTTGGAGTTTTTTGGAATCCCTTGATCATCAACGACAACTAAATTGGCTTCGGTAAGTGCTTGCAGTGTCCGATCTACTAACGAGATTGGATATTTATCAACCACAAGGTCAGCTTTGCTGACACGCCGGCTAGTATCGAGATTTTCGCCCAAATGAGTCAGGTTTAGAAAAATCCATTGTACACAAGCTTGAGCTTGTTCATCTAACTGGTAATAAACGGAGTTCGCTTTGCGCTCAAGTACTCCCTCTAAACCACCAATTTGATCTTGGTAAGCCTTCAGTGTCAGTGTTCCCTCATCACGATACTGCCAAAGTTGTTCAAGAACAAATTCTAATAAGGGTAAATTACCCGTGGTATAGCTAAGTTCCTTTAAAAGGACTTCTACAAGCTCTGGTTCAACTTGCAACCCGACCCGTTCTGCAGGTTTGACAATCACTTGCCGATAATCATTTTCAGTTAATGAAGATACAAAAACGCTAAATTCTTGTAGCCAGTTAGCAAGTTTCGGAAAATCTAAGCAGGCTGTTATAAAATCTGCCCGTAGTGAAATGACAACTTTCACGCGATCGCTAGCATGATCAACGGCACTCAACAGTTGATGTAAAAATTGCTCGCGAGTCCCGCTAGGGGTAAGGGTAAATAACTCTTCAAATTGATCAATAATGATGACTACTTGAGGTTCGGGACACATACGTAGCCAGTGTACCCATTCCTCAATCCCTTGCTCTAGCACTTGTTGGAGCTTTTGTTGCTGCTGAGTGACATTTCCATCTTGGTCAGGAATAATTAAATTATCGGCGAGTTTCTGCAGTGGATTGTCCCCTGGTCGAAACTTACAAATCCGCCACGAATCACTTCCTGGAATTTGTGAACCCTTGCGTAGTTCAGCTAGAACGCCCGCATTGATAACAGACGATTTACCACTACCAGAAGCACCGACCACAGCCAAAAATGAATGCTGATTTAATTGTGCCAATAAGGTTTGCGTTAGTTCCTCTCGACCAAAGAAATAACGGTGATCACCTTCGTCAAAGGCACGTAGTCCCTGATAAGGACAAATTCCTAAATCAGTTTCCGTTGTGTTTCCTTGTTCATGGGTGACAGGTATCAGTTCAATGACACCTCTGTTAATTGATAGCCAGAAATAGGGTTTAATGTTAGTTTCTGCTAGTTTACCTTTTAATTGATAAATCCAGCTTGCTACCGCAACGCCCTGTTGGTTAGTGGTGAGTGTTTCTAGAACCACTTGAGCAAACTGATCTGGCTGTTCGAGGGGAGAACTAGCCATAATGATGCATTGACTACTTTTTTGCAGCTTCAATTCCTCAATCCAATCTGCTAACTCTTTTCCAGCCCCCGGACAATCAAAGATAAGAATTTGGCGGGCAGCTCTAGCTTGCTGAATTTGCTGTCGCAACCATGTGCGCGAGAGACCCACATTATTTGCTAAAACCAACCAAGTGTCACCTGTGGGAGTAGTTTCAATATGTCCTTGTAAGTAAAGTAATGCTGTTTTATTTGTCCGATGATTGGGATGATTTTTGTCACTCTGCAGGCAACTTTGAATCGCTTGCTGTATTGGTGCAGTTTCTATCTCTCCTTGTTGCCAGTAGTCAATTTCAAACTGACCAGGGCAATGTAACACTTTACTAAGCTCTAATGGAATTGAACCATATTTCGCTTCTTCAATCACTACCGCTTGTCGGAAATGATCTTTCCTAGTTTGATAACTCGCTGAACCTAAAACGAAATCTCCTACTCCTTCCACAATTCGCTTAGGTGTCTGTAATGAATATTCAGTATAGAGTTGAGATTCACCACGACTCAGTTTTTGTTGATTAATTAGCCGAAGTTGTTGATTGGTTTGATCAATATAGTGTAGGGTTTGGTGGTAAAGGTAGCGATAAAGGTCATCTGCTTTGATTTGACCTTGATCATCAACGGCTTCACCCCGCAAGCCACGCATTAAATAATAGGTAAAAATACCATGCTCCATTTCTGGAAACTCCCAGCAGCGTTGGTCTTTATCACAGGAAAGTAGGGCATAAAATCCCTGCATTTGCGCTGCTTGTTGTTGTAATCCTTGGATTAGCTGTGGGGTGGGACTACCAATAGGTTCCTGTTGACTCGTTTCATGGGAAGTTATGTTGCCACTATGACAAGCATCTAACCAAACAAATTGCACGTTGGGAGCACTTTCATTTAAATGTTTCAGTAGTTCTGATAAGGCTAGCCCGGTCTCTAATAAATGATTACGAACTGTGTCTTGGAAGCATAAAACAACCTGCTGATTTTGTGGCTCTAACAAGCCATGTCCAGAGAAGTAGAATAAAATTGTATCTTCTGGTTTAGCTTCCGTTTTAATCTGCTGAAGGCTGGCTCTTACATTACTCAGTGTCGCTGGCTTTTTCGCCCCATCATGGTGAATCAATCTCTCTCGATGCTCAAAGTGATGAGCGACTTCATTTAGAGCTTCGCTCAAACCTTGGCAATCAAACGCAGCATAGTTTAAATCTGGCAGACCTTCATCGTGGTAGTGATTAACTCCCACTAGTAACATCCATATTTCACTCATAATAAGAAGTTAAGGTTATCACAAAACCAATTGGGTTAAAGTTTTAGATGATAAGCTAAAATAATATATCTCCACTATAATTATCATAGTGATCAAGTTAACACTATCGCTTACTAAGTGCAATTTAAGCTAATATAGCAATGCTATTCTTTTTGTGAAATTTTTCTCATCAAAAACGAAAAGAGGCTGGACTACTTTATCAGCTAATTGTTTTGTATATTCTTTTTGAATAGCCATTCCTAACAGTTTTTATTTTATCCTCTAGTTTTTCTTAAATTGTAATATTTATTATAAAATCTGCAATAACAATCATTGATTTGGTTTAGTTAAATTAAAACTCTAGATTACAATTATTTTAATAAATCCTAATGGCAATTATTTTAGTTAATTCTAATACAAACGTGCGATTTATTATTAATTTATATTGTATTTTCGTTAACATAAATAGTAAAATTTAATAAATGATAAGCGAATTGAGAAAAAACCATGGTTGATACAGTTAGCCAACAAGCTGATAGTTCCCATAAACAAACCGCTTTAATCCTGTGGTATAACCAAATAAGCAATCAAGATGTGGGAATTGTGGGTGGGAAAAATGCCTCGCTCGGGGAAATGATTCAGCAATTAAAACCGAAAGGGGTAAAAGTTCCCGAAGGATTTGCCACTACTGCTTACGCTTTTCGTCATTTTATAGCCGAAGCAGGATTAGAAACTAAATTACGGGAATTATTTTCCCAGATGGATATTAATGATGTCAGTAGCTTACAGAAAACGGGTAAAAAAGCGCGATCGCTGATATTGGATACACCCTTTCCTGAACCCCTGAAACAGGCAATTGCCGAAGCCTATGAAAAACTATGTGAACGATATGGGGATGAAACCGATGTCGCTGTGCGATCCAGTGCTACTGCCGAAGATTTACCCGAAGCAAGTTTTGCAGGGCAACAAGAGACTTATCTCAATATTCATGGCGTGAGTTCGGTTTTAGAAGCCTGTCATAAATGTTTTGCCTCTCTGTTTACCAATCGGGCGATTTCCTATCGGGAAAATCAAGGTTTTGATCACCTGGATATTGCCCTCTCAGTTGGCGTACAAAAAATGGTACGGTCTGATTTAGCCAGTGCCGGGGTGATGTTTTCCATTGAAACTGAAACTGGCTTTTCCAATGCTGCCCTCATTACCGCTGCCTATGGTTTAGGGGAAAATGTGGTGCAAGGGGCGGTGAATCCCGATGAATATTTGGTGTTTAAACCTACCCTCAAGCAAGGATATCAACCCATTTTAGATAAACGCCTTGGCACCAAAGGCATGAAAATGGTGTATGATACCGAAGGGTCAAAACAGACTCATAATATTGCGGTTTCTGCGCGCGATCGCGCTCGCTTTTGCTTAAGTGACGAAGAAATTTTACAACTTGCCCACTGGGCAGTGGCAATTGAAGATCACTATTCCCAGTTATCGGGGAAAGATACTCCCATGGATATGGAATGGGCAAAAGATGGGATTACAGGAGAATTATTTATTGTTCAGGCACGCCCGGAAACGGTGCAATCTCAAAAAGCCCAGAATCAACTACAAACTTATCAATTACAAGACGATAGTACGGTTTTAGCAACAGGGCGAAGTGTCGGCTCTGCTATTGGGCAAGGAAAAGCCCGTGTCATTATTGATGCTAAAAATATTGATCGCTTTCAAGCTGGGGAAGTATTAGTTACCAAGCGAACCGATCCCGACTGGGAACCCATTATGAAACAAGCCAGCGCGATCGTCACCGATCAAGGGGGGCGCACTTGTCACGCAGCTATTATTGCCCGTGAAATGGGGATTCCTGCCATTGTCGGTTGTGGTGAAGCAACGCAAGCGATTTCCTCTGGGCAAGGGGTAACCATTTCCTGTAGTGAAGGGGAAGAGGGCAAAATCTATGAGGGATTATTACCCT
>JAHEOB010000134.1 GCA_018610095.1 Halothece sp. MAG | reverse complement strand
GCTTCGATTATGGCTGGTTTTAGTTCAGTTTCGAGAGCAACTTCCTTGAATAATTCACTATTCTGAGTTTGACGCTGTAAACGTAAATTTAGTTGATTGATTCGGGTTTCTAATTTTTGATTAGCCTTTGTAGCACGTTGTTGACAAGTTTCAATAAAATTAAGGCGAGTTCTCAGTGCATTTTCTGACTCTTTTCTAGCTTGGTAACACAAGTTTTCCCACTGACTAGGTTCAATAAATTCGTCTAAAATGGGAAGGCGATCTTTGGCTAAATTATAGTCACGATTCTGTATGCTTTTATGGTTATAAGAGCGTTTTAAGATAAATAATAAGGTTTCATCTTCAACTTCTTGCAAATTAATATCTAGAAACATAGACTGAACAAAAGGAGGAAATAAAGCCTCACAGCGACGTTTGAAGGGAATTTTTTTACGATTATCTAATCCCTGACTATCTAAAACTGAATTAACTGTTTTAAAATCAATTTCCACAATATAATCAAAACGGAAACCAAGCCATTCTCCCCCTTCACTATCATCCCACTTTTCATCCCATCGCCACATCGCAAAAGCGCGTCCACGATCATCCCACTGAACATAAGAAGCTAAACTATCAATTAAACCTTCCCCAAGACGATAAAGACTAACATCAGAATATTGATTAGCAACATCTCGATTATAAGTTCCTGGCTTCTCCAAAACAGGAAGAAAAAATCGTTGAATATCACTAATAGGGATTAAACTTGAATGTTGTTTAGAAAAGCTATAAGAGTAAGAAAAAATATCGTCTCGATTTGCGCTACATTTTTTACTAATGTTTAAAGCACCGCATAATAGATTTTCAATTGATTTCTCTATCTTCTTATAAGTTGAGTCATATTCAATCAGTTTATCAAAGTATTCAACAGAGGTTTGATCTAAGTAGTCAATTTCATCAAGAGCAGTTTGTTCACTAATTTTAATTTTTTCCTGTTTAATTTCTTCTTGAATTGATTGAATAACCTGTTCTAAATCTTCTGGACTAGAAGCAAATAAACCATTGTCGAAGATTAGTGTATGTAATTCA
The DNA here is from genome assembly GCA_018610095.1 of Halothece sp. MAG. Taxonomy (GTDB): domain Bacteria; phylum Cyanobacteriota; class Cyanobacteriia; order Cyanobacteriales; family Rubidibacteraceae; genus Halothece. Next base: position 3,020 of record JAHEOB010000134.1, on the reverse strand, counting down.
GGGAGCTTTTCATCAACATAAAATTGTAAACTCGCAATCGATTCATTAAAAACTTTAAATCCCTTTTCTAAAACTTGATACAAAGCCTCTTCCGTGGTATCTTCTAAACCAACTAAAACCCAAGACTGGATCTTTCCTTTCCCGCCAATCCGATCTAATCTTCCTAATCTTTGTTCTAGCCGATTGGGTGATAAAGGAACATCAAAGTGAATTAAACCATCAGCAAATTGTAAATTATTTCCTTCTTCCCCCGACGCATCACTGACTAAAAAGCAACATTGACGTTCATCTCTAAATCGTTCTAGACTTTTTCTAAATCCCTCTTGGTTGTCTTTAGATAAATGAGAAGCAACTGCTTCTTCTCCAAACACCTTAGATAAAAACTCAACTATTTTTACTCCTGTTTGCTGATAACTGGTAAAAATAACAAGTTTTGGTAATTGAGTATGATTTAATCTACTTCGGATCAATTCTAAAAGTAAATCAGGATTACTCTTGTGAGCAGATAATCCTTCTTGAGAGTCTGCTAGATGATACAAGAGGATGATTTTTAATAGTTCTACGCGATCGCCATCTTCAGATGGTTGTTGTATAGTGTCCAGTATGCCATGTAAAATTTCTTCTTCTTGATCAAAGTAAGGGGTTTCTGTAATTAGAGTGATGTTTTCTTCTCCCCAGTCTTGAATTAAAGTCGATGTAGTATTCCCTTTTAACCTTGCTTCAATAATTGATTCTAAGACTCCCAGCCAAGTGCTACTTGCTTGAAATAAAATCAAGAAAATTGCTTGATAGGTTTGATTCTGAGGAGCAACAGTGCGCCATTCATCTAGAAGTTCAGAAAGTTGCTCAGATCTCTCGTCTAACCCATATTCCACCTTAGGAATAGCATTACGAAGATTAAGAACACCTCCGATTTCACTGCGTTGATTCCGCAACATTCTACGGTGTAGTCGATACGTTTCACTGATATGTGTCCGAATTGTACGAACTTGTTGTTCTATTTTTTCCGAAGATAACTCCTTACGTTCTAAGCCATTTTCTAGAGGTATAATTAAGTTTAGTAAATAAGTATCATTCGCTAAGAGTATTTTTAATTGTTTAAGTTTCCGCTTTAGAACAAAAGGTTTTGCACTTTCCTTAAAAGCTAATAAAACCTGACCGATTTCCTGACGCTTCTTAACTTTTTCCCGAAACCCTTCTATATCCTCTAACTGATACGTTATCGGATCAAGCAAATGTAGCATCGCTAAAAATTCCCGTTCATGATTGAGAACTGGAGTTGCTGATAGAAGTAAAAGACGATCGCAGCGATGGGCTAATTTCCTAATCAATTCAAAACCGCTTCGTTTTTCAACATCGGTAGCAGTTGACATAGATGCAATATGATGGGCTTCATCAATAATCAAAAAATCAAAAGAATCGGTTACATTTTGTAGTTGTCTCCAGTCTTCTATTGCTACTAAGTCAACTTGATTGGGAAAACGAGAAAGATAGATCTTATTTTCTAATTCCTGTTGCCATTGTGCTAAAAGATGTTGAGGAACTAAAATTAACGCCTTTCCTGTTGGTTGATCTAATAAAAACTGTCTTAAAATAACTATTGCTTCAATAGTTTTCCCTAACCCCACTTCATCTGCTAAAAGATAGCGTTGAATTGGATCTTCCAAAACACGGCGAATGACTTCTACCTGATGGCGATACAGCTTGATATTCGCAGAGAGTAAACCGGTGATTCCTTGACTGGCTGCCCGTTGTTCAATTAAATTCTGAACAAAGCGCGATCGGGAATTATGGAAAAAAGGTGTTTCCTGACCCTTCATCGCTAAAATCGGCGTTGGATCCTTGAGGGGGAGATGACAACGAACATAAATAATCTGTTCTGGAGCAGATATATTTTTTCCCCCTGGTAATTCAACTTGATACTCTTGTCGAGATTGATCCCAAGCAAAGATTCTACCAGTCCGCCAGCTTTCTTCTTCCTCTAACCAGAGATAACATCGAGTCTGAGGACGTAAACAAATTCTTCTCAAAGAAGCTAGGGGAACAGTTTGATTTTCGTATTCGCCAACAGAAATAAAATATGTAACGGTTGCGTCAAATTGAAAGTTCGCAGTTAACTTACCAATACCTTTAGCATTATCCTTTGATTCTACTAAACAACCAATTTCCATAGCAGGGAGCAATTATTTTGCTATTCTCATTTTTCTGTTGCTACCTCTCAATACAATGAAATACAGATAGCTGATCTAATCACAATTTTACTTTAACACTAATTAAGCTCAATTTGTGTGTTACAGCAATTGCTTATCTTTTATATTAATTCTTATTGAATTAATCTGTGCAGTTGTCGTAGTGCCTCAACACGGTTTTCTTCACTTCCTGATTGAATCTTCTGAAATTGTTCTGTAAACGACATAGACGATTCCTATTGCGCGATCGCGCTTCCTTTTAATTCATATTGCAATCCTGACTGAGTTTTAAGCTGATGGATCTGAGCTTGGAGGTCAGCGATCGCGAAGCATAATTAGGAAAATTGGGGTTAGGGATTTGCTTTAACTATAAATAGTCCAAATTTAGTCCAAATTTAGTCCAAATTTATAAAAGATGAGATTAGCAAAGGCTGTAACACTTGCATCAGAGCGACTTTAGCAAGCGGGCAATGGGACTCGAACCCACGACATTCACCTTGGGAAGGTGACGTTCTACCACTGAACTATACCCGCACGTTCTTGTAATTATAGGATATTTTGCCCCAATTAGTAAAGTTATACCATTTCTAAGAATTGGGGCTACACACCGATTCCTCGATTCCCCCTTTCAAAGGGGGTTAGGGGGATTTTTACCCAGTTTATTTGTAGCAAACATTAAAGTATTTGATATTACTGATTCTTTCTATGTCTTTAAACATAAATTAGCAATTTTGTATCAGTTTTGTCATAAATTGCAATAAACCATTGTCTAGAATTAGAGATAATCGGCAAAAAGGAGCGAAAGCAATGGGGTTAGCTAAAGCAGTTGAG
>JAHEOB010000133.1 GCA_018610095.1 Halothece sp. MAG | reverse complement strand
TGAACATTTGGTGCGTTGGCTGGGTTTAGATCAATTATCCAAGCGACAGGAACTAGCGCGCATCCAAGCCAATGTTTTTATCCAAAAGGAAACGTTAGGGCTAACTAAAGAGTTAGAAAAACGTCCCTTCTTTGCGCAATCCATTGTGGATGAGGTGAGAGAAAATTATCAACAAAATCTTGAGCAAGCAGAAGCCTTAGCAGCCCAGTTTTGGGAACAATTGAGAGCGGATTCGGTGCAAATGCGCCAAGTCTTTTGGTTACAAGTTATCCAGATTGAACATCATGCTTATCGAGAACTCCATGATGAAGGCGTTGTTTCAGAAGCAGTGCTTAAAAAATTAAGTGTCATGATGAACTGGAAGGGAGATGCTGTTTTATCGAATCAAATTCCACCGCCTATTACTAAAACCAGAACGCTGGAAACGCCTTTGCGAAAACTCATTGTGAATCGATTATTATTGCTGATTCCCAAACGATATTGGTTAGCGAATCATCGTATGAAAGAACTAACCTTGCGCTACGAATATTATGCTGCGATCGCGTATGTTTCTAGAAAAGTCGTTAAAATTATTCAGCAACTGGCTTATGAACAGGCTGTGGATCAAACCATTGCTTCTCAATGTATTGACTTTTACCAAGAGCATGCCCAATTAGCTCTCAATTGGATGAATAGCTTTGTCGAAGATCATCCAGAATTAGCATTTCCCATGCAAAGACAAGTTATTCAGCGTGCTGTAGTTCGTCGTCAATCAGAAACCCTAAATTCCCTTGCCCATCAGGGAATTATTCCCGAGAATGATCTTGATCATTTAACTCAGGAACTGATCTCGCAACCGTTCAATTACAATTAGCGCGATCTAAACTCACCAGCAAGTTCCTAGCATGACGCGACCTTGGGAGGGATAGGAATTAAAATAAGCAGACAAGTGGTTTCAATTAACGATATCTTGAAAACTAATCTGCATTAAGGGAGTGTTATCGTCGTGGTTCCTTTACGAGATATTAACCCCACTAAAACGACACCTTATGTTACTTATGTCCTTATTGGACTAAATATTGCCATTTTTTTACATCAACTTAATTTAAGTTCCTCGGAACTGGAGGCATTTTTTCAAAACTATGCGGTGATTCCCCAACATTTGACTGCCAATTTAAGAGGGGAGGAACTGATGAATCGCGAGGTTCCAGTTTGGTTAACTCTGTTTAGCTCGCAATTTCTTCATGGGGGAATTTTGCACTTAGGGGGAAATATGCTTTATTTAGGGGTATTTGGCAATAATATTGAAGATGTTTTAGGGCATGGACGGTTTATTATTTTTTATCTAGTTTGTGGGGGACTAGCTGCTGTCAGCCAATGGTTCTTTTCCATGAGTTCTGAAGTCCCTATGGTGGGAGCCAGTGGCGCGATCGCGGGAGTAATGGGGGCTTATATTTTAAAATTTCCAAGGGCAGAAATCCTGACACTGATACCAATTTTCATCATTTGGACATTTGTACGAATTCCTGCAGTATTTTTTCTCGGATTTTGGTTTGTTTTACAAGCCTTTTCTGGGGTAGCAGCCCTTGAAACCAGCAGTGAAAGTGGCGGGGTTGCTTATTGGGCTCACGCAGGGGGGTTTGTGTTTGGAGCATTGCTAGGGGTTCTAATGGGATTATTTGATGACGATAGCCGCGATCGCTAGTTCTTCCCTTATAAAGCCCCTGCTGCGGTTTCATCAAAGATGCCTGTTCCCAAATGGCTGGTAATATTAATCGCTTGCAACACGGGTAAGCCTTCTACACCATCAGGATAATCAATGACACTGACTGCGCCATTCCCTTGTTTCACATTCCAGAAGTTGCTAACAGACAGTCCTAATAAAGCACAAAGAATCACTTTATTAATGGCATCATGGGCAACTACAATTCCTGTTTTGATGTCATCACTTGAATTTCCTTTTTCCGTAACAATTTCTTCCCAACCTTTAACGGCGCGATCCCAAACTTCTTTTAAATTTTCTCCATTGGGCATTTGCACTAATTCAGGGGTTTCTTGCCATTGTTTTAAAAGTTCAGGATACTCCATTTTGACTTCTGGTTTTAATTTTCCTTCCCAATCGCCGTGACTAATTTCTAATAATTTATCTCGCAGTTCTAAGGAAAGATTTTCATGATAAGATAAAATTAATTCTGCTGTTTCTTTGGGACGTAACATGGGACTGGAAATTGCAAAATCTAGAGAGGCTTCTTTCAGTAATTCCGCAGCGTTGCGCCCTTGTTCTTTGCCATTTTCATTGAGTGGAATATCAATTTTACCCTGAAAACGAGACTCTTTATTCCAATCGGTTTCCCCATGACGAACTAATAATAATCGTACCCCTTTATTTTCCCGAGGAGAGGGTAAGGGGTTTCCTAAATGTGCCGTTTGATTGAGAGATTCTAGTTCCACGGCATCTTCTACACCACCTTTGAAATTGAGAACATTAATGCAACAATTAGATTGTTGAATGGAATGATAACGTGCTGGTGGAATCCCGATCGCGCTACTAATTAAACAGCGATTAATCCCATTATGGGCAATAATAACAATAGTTTGGTCTTGATGGTTGGGAATGACGGTTTGCCAAAACTGTTTTGCTTGTTCATAAAGGGCTAAAACAGGATAATGTTTTTCATTATTAACCATCATGTAAAATTCATGAGGGTGCATTTTCCAGAGTTGATACGCCTCGGGTTCTTCTTGCGCCACTGCTTGTTTCTTGCGCTTTTCCCACAAGGGAAGATCAATTTCCTGTAAGCCGTCAGAAACTTCTAAGGCAGGAGCGGAGTCAAAATAGCTATGAATAATCTCTGCCGTTTTTCGCGCTCGTTGCAAGGGACTACAGTAAATCGCTGCCACATTATGCAGTTGACCAAGGACTGAGCCGACCTTTTCGGCATCTTCAGCCCCTTGATCAGTTAACACTGACTCGTTACAGCGTCCCTGAATCATTTGTTGTAAGTTATAACTACTTTGTCCATGACGGACAATGACGACTCGTGTGGTCACAATTTTCCTCCAATCAATAACTCAGTTATTATAATATGCAGTCAACTACCCACAATCAATCACTAAACGCAATGTGATTGGACGGGGCGTATAAACATCTGAGGACATCCTCACTTCCTCGTCGCTTCGCTCCTGCGTCGCTGCGTTCAGATGACAGCCCCTTGGCTTGTTTCTGCCGTCCACCGCAATTCCATGAACCTCGAAAGGCGCATGGCTTTGGCTTCATCCGACGAAACATCCGATGACTCCTGCGGGCTTCTTGCGTTCTGGGGAAACCCCAGAACTAAGCCCTTAGAATCATCTGGGCAGGCTGACAAGCTACCCGTACTGACCCAGTCTTGCCGAGTCAGTAACGTTCTCATTGCTACATTCCTAGCTCCCACCAAATCTGCATGGAGGCTAAACCCACAGTTTTCACAGTGGAAAGTTAATCCTTTATTCGGTCGATTTCCTTTAGAGGTATGACCACAATGGGGACAACTTTGGGAAGTGTAATCAGCATCTACCTGAATTGCTAAAGAGTCGTTTAAGACGGCTTTATAGTCAATAAATGACTGAAGCCCGGCGAAAGACCAACTGGTCTGGTTACGGTTAGCCTTTCTCTGTTTCTTGGATGCTTTCTTCCCAGTCCTGACAGGATTAGTTCTTTCTCGAATGTGGGTTAACTCTTCTAAACCGATTAGAGAGTTAGGTTTAGCGACCTTTTTAGAAACTTGGTGGTTGACATCAGAGCGAAACCGTCTCTCTCGTCCAGATAAAGACTTTAATCGTCTCTTAGCTGACCGAGTGCCTTTGCACTGTAAACTTTTTCTTTTCCTTTGATAATGGTTTGCTTTATGAATAGTGGATTTACCGTTATAGAAACTGACTTGGTTTTGTGTGTCAGTTTCAACAGCTAGATACCGCCTTCCAACATCAATACCACTTACCCGTTTGATATCTGTGGGTTGGATATCAGGTTTCTCTATTTCTAGACTGACTAACAAGTAATAAGTCTTATTAGAGGGGGTATAGTAAATCTTTGCTCCTTTGGCTTTAGCTTGTCCAGACTTAATTAAATCTAGATGCTTTTGGTAGCCAGAATAGGAAACTTTGATCCTCCCTTGTAAGGTAATTAGACTAATTCCTTCTTTAACAAAGGAGAAATCACGTCCGTAATTTAAGTTACAAGTGCGAGAAACAAAGTGAGGTGGTTTATCTAAACCTTTGTACCTCTTTTTGGTTTTCCCTTGTTTACGATGTTGGTTATTTTGTTTAACCTTTGTCCATAAAGTGCGGTAAGTTGCTCCAACCTGACGGCAGACATTACACGCCATCTGAGCAGGAAGTCGAAACTGATCACGAATTTCGTAGTAAGCTAACTTTTGGAGTTTATTAGCACTACTGGTTCGTTTATTATCAAAGGCTACCTGTGAAACATAGTTAAGCGCATCCCGATAAGCTAAAGAAACCTCCCTCAACAGAGACTTTTGCTCCTGAGAGAGGTTTAGCTTTAACTTGGCAGTGATGACTTGTTTCATGGTTCAATATTTCACAAATAATTATATTATAAATGAAAATGTGGCGATTCTTGAGGCGCCGTCCCTCGACTAATCGCTTACGCGATGTAGTCAGAATCCTCGCCACTGATGTTGAAAAAACTTCGTTAAAAATTGATAAAAAAAGGCAGACAATTAGAATTGCCTGCCGTCGCTAGCTCAATTTAGCAAAACATTTTGTTATACACCGAAGGATTTACCACAACCACAAGTTTGAGTGGCATTGGGATTGGTAAATTGGAATCCCCCACCAATCAGTGCATTGCTATAATCCAGTTGTAATCCGTAGATGTAAAGTAAACTCTTGGGATCACAAATAATTTGAAAGCCATCATAGTCGAAGACCTCGTCATCATTCCGAATGTTGTTGGGGTCTTCAAAGTCCATCATATAGGACATACCAGAACAACCACCGTTGCGAACCCCCACTCGTAAGCAAAGGTCTTGTTCTTGTTCTTCTCTTAATTTTTTAAGATGGCTCAGGGCGGTTTCTGAGACTTGAATGCCTTGTTGGGTTGTTTGTTGGGACTGAGTTGCTTGTGTCATATTCCCCACTTAAGCTGCTTTTTCCTACCCTCCACTTTAGCAAACTGATTGTTGTTTAAGTGGTAAAGCAGGAACTGTTAAGTCTGAAACCCCCATTTGCTCTTATTTAGGTGGATTTTTCGTTTTAATTAAAAGAATGATTAGCTAAAAATGAGCAGGTTAGATGTTTGATCTAGGAGGTTATATGAAAACCTCAGATCGGATTTCCTTGAATCAAAAAATTTTTTAAGGACTTTTCTTTATTAATTATTATAGCATAAAATGTAAATAACGATCAAAGAAAGGGGACAGCTTTGCCCCCTGATTGATATTAATTTTGTGGTATTGTTTGATTGGAGTCTGTAGAGGCGACAGACGGTACGGGATTTTCAGAACTAGGTGTGAGAAGTTCTTGATACAATTGGATATACTTTACGGCAGAACATTGCCAACTAAAGTCTTGGGACATGGCACGTTTTTGTAATGCCAGCCAATTATCGCGATAAAGGTAACTTTCAGAAGCGCGAATTAAGGACGTGTAGAGATCAAGGGGTTCATACAGATTAAAACAGTAACCTGTCCCTGTATTTTCCACAGGATCATGATGGGAAACGGTATCAACTAATCCCCCTGTGCGACGAACAATAGGAATACACCCATATCGCATCGCCATCATTTGACTAATGCCACAGGGTTCAAATCGCGAAGGCATTAAAAATGCGTCACTTCCTGCATAGATTTGTCGGGAAAGACTATCACTATATAACAGTTGCACGGACATTCTGGTAGGGAAACGCTTGGCTAATTCTTGTAATTGGGTTTCATAGCGTGGTTCTCCAGTTCCTAAAACCAGAAATTGATCGCCTGTGTATTTGAGATACTGTTCCAGAATGGGTAAAACAAGATCCAGTCCCTTTTGTTCCACTAAGCGAGTCACCATACTAACCAGAAAAGCCCCGCGATTAATTTCTAACCCCACTTGTTGTTGTAAAGCAATTTTATTGGTTACGCGATCGCGCAGGGTATCAATAGAAAAGGGCTGTTCCAGATGGGGATCGGTTTCGGGATGATATTGTTCCGTGTCAATGCCGTTGACAATACCGACAATTTTATCTTTTTTACGGGCAAGGAGATCATGTAATCCTTCCCCATAATCAGGGGTTTGAATTTGCTGGGCATAAGTGGGGGAAACCGTATTGACACAATCGGCAAATTGAATCGCGCCTGCCATGGTATTTTTCTCCTGCATATAGGAAGGACACCAAGTAATTTGTTCCAGTTCTCCCCGCGATGGCCCTTGATAGGCAAGATTATGAATGGTAAAGACGGTTTTAATGTCGGCATATTGGTGCATCCATACGGGAATCATCCCAGTATGCCAATCATGACAATGGATAATGTCCGGTTGCCAATAGCCCAGGGCAAATTGGGCAGCGCCATGGGCAAAAAAGGTAAACCGCCATGCTTCATCATCCCCATGATAAATGCGACGGGGGGCAAAGGCGGGATGACCTAAAACATAGAGGGGAACGTCGGTTTTGGGAAGGAGGGTTTCAAAGACATCACAGGTTTGAAACATGGCATTTCCTTGCCACACCGGTTCCTCGGGAATATCTACTTTATCGGGTAAAAAGCCATAATAGGGCATTAAAATCCGAACATCATGCCCCATTTTGCGAAGCATTGGGGTTAGTGTCCCGACAACATCGCCCATTCCACCAACTTTGGCAACAGGGGCAGCTTCCGCAGCAACAAAGAGTACTTTCATAATATTAATTCCGAATCATTCTTTATGCTGACTCTATTATGATCCAACTCATTTATACACCATAAAAATCGTAGGTTACGTTACAATTGTTGCGACATCTTAAAGCTGATTCCGAAAAAATCCATGACGCTTTCCATTCGCAACCTTGCTATCATCGCCCACGTTGATCACGGTAAAACGACTTTAGTTGATGCTCTCCTCACACAATCAGGTGTCTTTCGTGAAGGAGAGGAGGTGCCAGAGTGCGTTATGGACACCAATGCCTTGGAACGAGAACGAGGCATTACCATTCTCTCCAAAAATACCGCTCTCCGTTACCACGATACCATTATTAATATTGTTGATACCCCAGGACACGCTGACTTTGGGGGAGAAGTGGAACGAGTTTTGGGCATGGTAGATGGCTGTCTTCTGGTGGTCGATGCCAATGAAGGGCCCATGCCTCAGACGCGGTTTGTGTTGAAAAAAGCCTTAGAGAAAGGATTACGCCCCATTCTGGTTGTCAATAAAGTGGATCGCCCCAACGTTGATCCTGATTTAGCTGTGGATAAAGTATTTGACTTATTTGTCGATTTAGGGGCGGATGATGATCAGTGTGATTTCACCACGCTTTATGCATCTGGTTTAGGAGGGTTTGCTAAACCGACGCTGGAAGAAGAAGGGGTGGATATGACGCCGCTATTTAACGTGATTGTGGATCAGGTTCCACCACCCCCTGGTGATCCCGATAAACCCTTGCAATTACAGGTCACAACGTTAGATTATTCGGATTATTTAGGACGCATTGTCATTGGTCGCATTCATAATGGGGTCATTAAAGCAGGTCAACAAGCGGCCTTAGTCAAAAAAGAGGGAGAAAAGGTTGTCAAGACGAAAGTATCCAAATTAATGGGTTTTGAAGGATTGCAACGCGTCGAAATTGAACAAGCGAGTGCTGGGGATATTGTGGCAGTGGCTGGTTTTAATGATGCCAATATTGGGGAAACGATTACTTCTCCCAATGAACCGCAACCATTGCCGTTAATTCAGGTTGATGAACCGACCTTGCAAATGACGTTCTCCATTAATGATTCTCCGTTTGCTGGACAGGAAGGGAAATTTGTAACTTCTCGACAACTGCGCGACAGGCTTTATAAAGAGTTAGAAACCAATGTTGCCCTACGAGTGGAAGAGAGTGACTCCCCAGATGAGTTTTTAGTTTCGGGACGTGGCGAACTTCACTTGGGCATTTTAATTGAAAATATGCGCCGTGAAGGCTATGAGTTCCAAGTTTCCCAACCCCATGTCATTTATCGAGAAGTGAATGGTCAAAAATGTGAACCCCATGAGTATCTGGTATTAGATGTTCCTGAAGATGCGGTCGGTAATTGCATCGAACGGGTAGGAGAACGTAAAGGGGAAATGCAGAATATGCAGTCCTCTGGTGCTAATCGGACCCAAGTAGAATTTATTATTCCTGCCCGAGGATTAATTGGCTTTCGCGGTGAATTTCTCCGTTTAACGCGCGGAGAAGGGATTATGAGTCACAGTTTCTTGGATTATCGTCCAGTTGTGGCTGATTTAGAAAGTCGTCGCAATGGGGTGCTGATCGCGATCGAAGAAGGAACTGCTACTTTCTATGCCCTCAAAAATGCTGAAGATCGGGGAGTGTTCTTTATTACCCCTGGTACGAAAGTTTATAAGGGGATGATTGTTGGTGAAACCACCAATCCCAAAGATGTCGAACTCAATGTCTGTAAGAAAAAACAACTGACGAATATGCGCTCGGCAACAGGGGAAGAATTAGAACAGTTGCAATCGGCAGCAGACATGAGTTTAGAGCGAGCATTAGAGTATATTAATGCTGATGAATTAGTGGAAGTCACCCCTGATTCCGTTCGCTTACGGAAAATGTCCAAGAAGTTAGCGAAACAGCGTTAACTAAAGCGCCGTAAGTCCCACGCTGTATTTGAAAAATCAGCGCTGGGATATAAGGGGCATTGGCGGGGTAGCCAATCCCTGTAAATTGCGCTATTATGGGAAGCATGATTTGCACAACGTTTTGCTCTAAAGTCTAGCTGAAACTGCTGTAAGGTGAGCAAACAAGACAAATTATTTTTTGAGAAAGTTAGTACCCAGGGACGCTGGGGGAAAGGAAATCGTCTGTCAAGTCGATCTGCCGGGGATAGTGCGCTATCTAGGTAAAAGGCGCATGGCAGAAATGCTCAATCGCGAGGTTGACAAGCCCAGACTGTATTGCTTGCAATCAGTGTGGGAGAACGTCACCAATTGCGGTGGGAGTTTCGTTACTCCGTGTTAAAATAGAGCCACTCAGCAAGGAAAGTCGAGGATCAC
>JAHEOB010000132.1 GCA_018610095.1 Halothece sp. MAG | reverse complement strand
TGATGAATGCTTTTCCTTATTTTCCGCAAGGAACAGTGCATGTTGCGGTCATTGATCCAGGGGTGGGTAGTGACCGCAGAGGGATCGCGATCGCGCTACCGCAAGGATTTTTAGTGGGACCGGATAATGGCATCTTTAGTGGGATTTTAAGTCAATTTCCTGCCCAAAAAGCAGTTCTCTTAAATAACCCTAACTATTGGCGAACCCATCAGGTTAGTAACACGTTTCATGGACGGGATATTTTTTCGCCTGTCGGTGCTTACTTAGCAAGTGGAGTTGATTTAGAACAAATCGGTGATGAAATTTCGCTGGAGACTTTAACTGATTTTTCCTTACCTTCTCCCCAAGTGAGTGATCATGATATTATTGGTTATATTCAATATATTGATTATTTTGGCAATTTAATTACCAATATTTCTGGAGAAAAAGTAATGGGAAAATCTTGGTTGGTCGAAGTCAATCATCAACAAATTCCCAGTGGCAATACCTATAGTGATGTTTTCCCTCAACAATTAATTGCCTTAGTGGGAAGTCATGGTTGGGTAGAAATTGCTGTCAATCAAGGAAGTGCTGCCAGGGTATTATCTGCTTGCTATCAAAAAACGATTACAATAAAGTTCCAATAATTTCGCTTTCAGATGTCTTAATTAATAATAAGTATGGCATGACCCATCAAAGATTAGTTTGTTAAAATTGATTTAAACTACTAAGGATGGCTAGTTAAGGAATGGTAGAAACAATTAGCCCTTTTACGGATTTCGACTCCGCTGCTCGCCACGTCTTATCTTATCTTCGTCAACGACTGGATTTTGATCTATGGATGGTGACTCGTACGGAAGGGGATGATTGGATTCTGCTACAAGTTGAAGATAAAAGTTATGGGGTTCAAGAAGGAGCTGTGTTTTGTTGGTCTGATTCTTTTTGTTCACGGATGGTAAAGGGAGAAGGACCTTGTATTGCCCCTCAAGTTAGTTCCATTCCTGCCTATTTAGAAGCACCCATTGGTCAACAAGTTCCGATTGGGGCTTATATTGGCATTCCGATTGTTTTAAGTGATGGTTCACTGTTTGGAACGCTGTGTGCCATTGATCCCTATTCCAAACCCGATACCATTCAACAAGAATTACCCACCATTCAACTGCTTGCTAAACTCCTTTCCAGTATCCTAGATAACGAACTAAAATGCAACCAACAAGTCCGTGAAATCGAACGGATGGAAGCGGAAGCGATGACGGATTCCCTGACTGAATTATACAATCGTCGGGGATGGGATCAACTGTTATTGGCAGAGGAACGTCGCTGTCAATGCTACGGTCATCCGGCAGGGGTAATTTATATTGATTTAGATAATTTGAAACCGATTAATGATACTTATGGTCATGCTGCGGGGGATGAGTTGATCCAGAATGCAGCTAAAACCATTCATGCCACCATTCGCAAGCAAGATATTGTTGCCCGTTTGGGTGGGGATGAATTTGCAGTATTGGGAGTGGAATGTAATTATCAAAAGATTCAAAATTTAGCATGGCGCATCGAAACTGCTTTACAGCAAGCTGAGATTCAGGCTTCCATGGGTTATGCTTCTCGTCATCCCAGTCAGGGATTGTCAGTTGCCTGTCAGACAGCAGATGAACGAATGTATGCTTCAAAACATCGTAAACGTAGCAAGCATGGGATGAGTAATCAATTACGTTGCGTTTAATAAGGGAGTGGCATGAACTTGAAACCCTTGGTCTCGTAATTGTTGATAAGTGGTATGCACATCTTTGACCCAATATTGTTGCCCAAAACGAACTAATTGTTGTTGCTCTCCTGCTTGAATTCTGCCAATTACAGGAGTTTTTGCTTCATTTTTTTGCGCAGCATATTGTTTTAAGATTTGTTGTAGTTTATCTTGGTAAGCGCGATCGCGCGCTTTTTCGACATCAAAATCAATCATAACCATTTTCATTTGTTCAATGGGTTCCGCATCATTGACAATCATTTGTAATTTATCTTCTCTTTCTTCAAATTTTCCCCAGACAATTAACTGGGCATCTTCTTGCAGATAATCTTGAATTTCTTCATAAGCATTTGGAAATACAACGCCTTCAATTTCCCCAGAAATATCTTCGAGTTTTACAAAAGCCATGGGTTTATTGTCTTTAGTCATAATCTTTTTGACTTCACTAACTAAAACAATGGCACTGACGGTTTTCTTTTTCGGAATATTGTCTTTATCTTGCAGAGTTACAGGGGCTAAAAAGGCACTTGCTGATTGTGCTGAATTAAGGGGATGATCGGAAACATAAAATCCTAATATTTCTTTTTCTCGCTTGAGTTTTTCTGACGTACTTAATTCTTCCACTGGCGCGGCAGTGGGAGCATCTTTATGATTGATTTCATGATTATTATCTTCTCCTGTTCCCCAATTATCAAACAGATTAGTTTGCCCACTATCTTTCTCTTTTGCCCGACTTTGTGCCCAACTAAAAATGGGTTCTAAATCGTGGATTAGTTGATTACGATTGCTATTAAGTTGATCGAAAGCACCACAATAAATTAGCGATTCTAGGGCGCGACGACTTACGGTATGTAGATCAACACGGGCACACAAATCAGCTAACGATTCAAATGATCCCCCTGCTTGTTCCCTTGCTTGTAAAATCTTTTCAATGGCGGCATCTCCCAGATTTCTAACCGCAGATAAACCAAACAGAATCTTATCATTCATAGGGGTAAAATTAATTTGCGAACGGTTAATATCAGGGGGATCGACATCAATTTTCATCCGCCGACAGGTTTCAATATATTTCTCAACTTTATCGGTATTATCGCTACTAGCGGTAAGTAATGCAGCCATGTATTCAATCGGATAATTGGCTTTTAAATAAGCGGTTTGATAAGTCACATAAGCATAAGCCGTAGAATGAGATTTATTGAAACAGTTAGAAGCAATTAATCCATTGGCAAGTAGAAAATTATGATCGGTTTCTACACCGATATCGTAAACGGGTTGTTTTCCTAATGATTGGCGATTGATAATTTTAACCATATTATCCTTGTTCAGTCGTTATTGGTGTTTAGGAATGGGAAATTAACCTCCCTCTGGCAACCCTAAATGATACCATTTGAAAAAAAATAACATTGTGACCTTTTCCCTATTCCCAAAGTCTCGGCACAGTAAGTATAATCTCATAACGTAAAAATGCTATGAGTTATCTTAATATGAATTGACCTCATAAGCGTTAAAAACTTTAAGGACGCTCGTTACCAGTCATCAAAAGCTTTGAGGCAGGGTTGCTTAGCTTAACCATAGGTTTCTATTCTTTGTCATCCCTCCGCTCCTGCTAACAGAGCAATGGTAATTATGTCTAGGAATCGATAGTCAGGAATCTGTGCAACTATATTATAATGTCAGCGCTATAGATTATTCAATTTATCATCGAGCCATTTACAACAATCATGGTTAATTATTTGATGAAGGAGCATCAATCCAATTTGTCACAATGGCAAGTTTTTATCATTGAAGTCGCGATCGTTACAATTTTTTTTTGTATCTACTTTTTGTTAGATGACAACATGGGGCGCGCTAATGAAGTTAATGTTTTACCTTTTGCCCGACAACATGCTGACCCCAGTTGGGTTCCTCAAGATTGGTATTATAATTTACCAAGTATAGCAATTCTCAGACTGGCGAGGTACAGTAGCAACAGTGAGTAAACCAATTCCGAATATCTTCTTTGGTAACTTGAAGCATTGCTTCTGCAATCGCGTCAGTTAATTCTTTATAAGTTC
>JAHEOB010000131.1 GCA_018610095.1 Halothece sp. MAG | reverse complement strand
GTCTGCTATTGTATCTGTTTTTGTGTTTCTAGTGAGGTTAACCCTTGTTGGAGGTGGTGCATGTGGTAAAACAGTTGCCAGCGATACGCTTCTGGTAAGCCACAAATAGTTGCCCCTCGTAGCACGACATGAAAATACCACTCATTGGGAGGAACTTCGCTAGGGAGTTTATTCACTACAGTATAGGTACGAACTGAGTGATACCATTGCTCCTGACACCAGACACTGACAATTTCACGGCGATAGCCATTATCAGGCACTTCCTCGCGAATATCGAGATTTTCACTAAAGCGTTGCGGTAACTCGTATAAGACTCCCATCACCGAATAGTTGGGATCGGGAACAACATCCAAAACGCCACAATTACGATGCTTTGATTGACGATAGAATCCAAGACGGTAATTCGGTAAAGTTGCTGGGGCAATAACGTAAGGATAAGCATCCTCTTGGAGGGTTCGCTTGAGGTCAATGGGACACATGCAAGAACCGTACGCAAAATAATAGAAGGTTGGTTCCCTAGTTGTGGCAGCAGACAATTCTGTCATAAATGACTTTCGATTGAAACGTTGTTAAATTAATTTAACATAGTACCGTTAAGCCACTGTATGACCGGCAGCCGTAATCATTTCTTTTACAGAATTTTCTTGAGCAGTGGTTTCCACTTTGACCGTTTTATTCTCAACATCAACCCTAACTTGGGCACTGGGATCATGGTTTTTAATTTCGTTAGTAATGGCTTCTGCGCAGCCTTCACATTTGATACTAGGAACATTGAGCGCGATCGACATGATTAAGCCCTCCTTTTCTTAATACCTTGAATCCGCTACAATTCCATCTTATCAGCACTGATTATTTCTCTTAGTGTTCTCTAAAGAATGCAATCACTTAATTAACCATCTCTTGTTAAACTTAGTAAAGAATCTGAAAACTTAAATTTAATACACAATATTTATCATGGGTCGAGTCGGGGTTTTACTTCTAAACTTAGGTGGACCAGACGAACTAGAAGATGTTCGTCCCTTCTTGTACAACTTATTTTCTGACCCAGAAATTATCCGCTTGCCTGTACCTTGGTTGCAAAAACCATTGGCTTGGTTTATTTCAGTAACGCGATCGCGCAAATCTCAAGAAAATTACAAACAAATTGGGGGCGGTTCTCCTCTGCGTCAGATTACCGAACAACAGGCAAAAGCACTACAACAACAACTGAATGCTCAAAATATTGAAGCAAAGGTTTATGTGGGAATGCGCTACTGGCATCCCTTTACAGAAGAAGCAGTGGCTCAAATTAAGCGCGATCAGCCTGATAAATTGGTAATTCTTCCCCTATATCCCCAATTTTCTGTCAGTACCAGTGGCTCTAGCTTTCGAGTACTAGAACGGATTTGGCAAGAAGATACCACCCTACAACAAATTCCCTATACAGTCATTCCATCGTGGTATGATCAGCCCGGTTATTTACAGGCAATGGCAAATTTAATTGCTCAAGAGTTAGATAAATTTGATCATCCTGAACAGGTACATGTCTTTTTCAGTGCCCATGGAGTGCCTGTTAGCTATGTGGAAGACGCAGGGGATCCCTATCAATCCGAAATCGAAGAATGCACTGACATGATTATGAAAACCTTAAACCGCCCGAATGATTATACCCTTGCCTATCAAAGTCGGGTGGGACCAGTGGAATGGCTCAAACCCTATACGGAAGAGGCACTTGCGGATTTAGGGGCAAAAGGAATCAAGGATCTGTTAGTGGTTCCGATTAGTTTTGTCTCAGAACATATTGAAACCCTACAAGAAATTGATATTGAATACCGCGATATTGCTTATGAAGCGGGCATTGAAAACTTTCATCGTGTCCCTGCCCTTAATACTGACAGCACTTTTATTCAAGCGTTGAGTCACTGTGTGGAAAATGCTCTTAACTCCCCTGAAAAAGGCTTTGCTGATATTACTCCCTTAAAAAATGATGTCAAAATTTATCCGCAAGAACGTTGGCAATGGGGAATGACCACTACGGCAGAAGTGTGGAATGGTCGTTTAGCCATGTTAGGGTTTATTGCCCTACTGATTGAATTAATTAGTGGTTCCGGTCCATTACATTTTGTGGGATTGCTCTAAACAGGTAGCGAGGACGCTTATGAGTATTGCTACGCGATCGCGCCTTTCCCTGATTGAGGGGGCTAAAGCATAGCCCAAGCACTAATTCTCGCTGCCTTTGGGGGACAGCCATCTTCCTACTTTTGATCCTGCAAAACCTCTGGTAGTAATAAGGGCGGTGGATCATTGAGGAATCCACTTTGAACAAATGCTGAGTAAATCCCCGTTTCCATGGCAATCAATTCTCGTTTCAATTGTTCGTTTGCCACTTTTTGGAGAGAGGGATTTTTGTTCGTGTACTCCTTGATTTCTTGTTCTAAACGATAGAGTTCTTGCTCTAGACAGTCGCGATATTCACTTAATCGGGCATCAACGCCCCAGCGAGTGTTGCCTTCTTCTTCGTTGAGGTGAGTCAGGATTTGTTTTAAAGCAACCGTACGGGCAACTAATTGTAAATATTTTTCTTGAAGATTTTGGTCATAGAGAAATCCTAACTTTTTGAGTAACCATTTGCTACTTAACCCTTGAACTAAAAGGTTAAATAAAACTACCCCAAAGACAACTGCTTGTAAGGTTTGACTTTGTACTAACACAATGGGGACACTTAAAGCTAAAGCAATGGAAACCGAACCTCTGAGCCCTGACCACCATAAAACCGTTTGTTCTGCTAATGTAATCTTACAGTAATTTAATTTATTACCAATGTAAGCCGTTCCATAAATCGCGATCGCGCGCGTTGCTAAAACGGTAATAATCGCAATTACAATGGGATAAATATTATTTCCTAAATTACTAAAATTAATTTTATCACCGATGAGTAAAAAGACAATGGAGTTCACTAAAAAGGCAACAAACGCTAAAAATTCTGACAGAACTTGCTTTTTATGAGGATTCATCTCTGATATCCCAAAAGTGCCGAGGATTAACCCTGCCACAATAACAGCAACAACACCAGACCCTCCTAATTCTTCAGTTAATAAATAAGTTCCATAAGAAGCAACCAGTAGTAAGGAACGACCTAAAAATCGTAAATCAGAACGGTGAATTAAGTAAGAAAATGCTAAACCAATGATGCCTCCCATTAATAGCCCCACTCCTACTAAAGAAGCAACATTTCCTAATAATACAGGAAAATTTAATTCTGCTAAGTTTAAGTCTGTGGGGAAATCCATTAATAAAACAAAGGTTCCGATGGCAATGGCGACATTAAACAAGTTCTCACCATCGGTTAAGGCAACTAATCGTTTATTGACCCCTAAACGGCCGAATAAAGCTGTAATCGGGGCTGGTGCTGTTGCCGATAAACTAGCACCTGTTAACAGAGCAATGATGGGAGAAATGGCTGTGAAAGTAGTTAAGGTCGCTGTTACTCCCAAAATCGTCAGAAAGACCCCCATTGTGGAACAAATGAAAATAATATTAATGTCATCTTTAACTAACGACCAATTTAAATCTAAAGCAGTTTTTAATAATAAAGGGGGTAAAAAGACAAACAGGGTTACTTCTGGTGGAACGTTAATTAAACGGACATCAAGTAATGCTAAAATTAATCCCACAATAACCAATAAGAGGGTATAAGGAATATCACGAAATTGGGGGAAGGAACGAGATAAAGTTGCAACACCTAAGGAAACGGATAAAACTAGCAGAAACTGTTTTAAATGTTCTTGTAAAGGAGCTTCACCTACTACATTTTCAAGTGCCATAATTTAAGGAAAGTGGTTAACAGAGGAGTCAGAACGGGAAACAACAAATTTTACAATCCAAACTCATTAAGATTTGAAACCGAAATGCTATGATTAAAATTAGCTATTTGGCAGAGCCATTAATCAAGAATTAGCATCGCATTATTTAGACGAAAAAAGCTATTATCTACTCTCAAAGCGAATATAAATCAGGATCATTATTATGTCCCTCAACCAATGATAGATACTTGATAATAATTAGCTGAGCAAGCAATCCCTATTACTATTAAAACAGATTTTGCAACTTTTGAAACACTTTTTTTGAAAAAGTCTCATCAAAGGTTCAATCATTGGAAATTCATGAACGAGCCACAAACCAATTTATCCAAACCACTCCCGCTCCTTGGTTGGCGAGAGCTAGTATCCCTGCCAAATCTCAATATCGACTGTATTAAAGCCAAAATTGATACAGGGGCAAGATCCTCAGCCATTCATGCCTACTATATTCAACAATATCAAAATCAAGGGGAAACTATGATCCACTTTCAGCTATATCCTGATCAAAGTAATACCCAACACATGATTGAAGCAGAGGCAAAATTATTAGAAATGCGAGCAGTTCGCAATTCAGGGGGTGTTTCCCAGCTTCGTCCTGTTATTGAAACCGTAGTTAAATTAGGTAATAAGACTTGGTGGATCGAATTAACCTTAACCAATCGTGATGTCATGGGATTTCGGATGCTTTTAGGGCGTCAAGCCCTGCGAAATCAATTTTTAATCGATCCTGGGAAGTCTTTTTTACAGTCAACCAATTCAGGATAGCATTACTCAATCTAGCTTAATATGAAAATTGCGATTCTTTCACAAGATGGAGCATTGTATTCTACTAAACGATTAAAAGATGCTGCCAAGGAAAAAAATCATCAAGTGCAAGTCATTAATTACTTGCGCTGCTACATGAATATCACCTCTCATCAACCCAGTGTGTTTTATCAAGGGAAGCCCTTAGAAGAATACGATGCCGTTATTCCTCGCATTGGGGCTTCACGGACTTTTTATGGCACCGCCGTGGTACGACAATTTGAATTAATGGGAGTTTTTGCTGCCAATGAATCTCAAGCGATTTCGCGATCGCGGGATAAATTACGTTGTCTGCAAATTTTAGCACGAGAAGGAATTGGCCTTCCTGTTACCGGTTTTGCTCATGCTACCCAAGATATTGATGGCTTAATTGAAACCGTTGGGGGTGCCCCTGTGGTCATTAAATTATTAGAAGGCACGCAAGGCATTGGGGTGGTTTTAGCGGAAACCCATCAAGCAGCAAAATCTGTCATTGAAGCCTTCCGAGGCTTAGAGGCAAATATTTTAGTTCAAGAATTTATTAAAGAAGCCAAAGGGGCTGATATTCGGTGTTTTGTCGTCGGTGGCAAAGTTGTTGCAGCTATGAAACGCCAAGGGGGAGAAGGGGAATTTCGTTCTAATCTCCATCGTGGCGGGAAAGCAGAAAAAATTAAAGTGACCCCTGAAGAACGCAGTACTGCCGTGCGCTCTGTCAAAGCCATGGGACTTCGAGTGGCAGGAGTGGATATGCTACGCTCCAATCATGGCCCCGTGGTCATGGAAATTAACTCTTCCCCAGGATTAGAAGGGATTGAAAACGCAACTGGGATTGATGTGGCAGGTAAAATTATTGAATTTATCGAGAAAAACGCCACTCCCAATAAATTAAGTGATCGCATTCCTTATTAATGACTAATTCTAATCGGCAAAGTGAGCTTAAAATGGTTGGGGAAACCATTCTCCCTGGGCAATGTCGTGAATTAGAAATTCCAGTAGCTCGTTTAATTACCGAAACGCTGCTATCGATTCCGGTAACCATTCTACATGGCATGGAATCGGGGCCGTGTTTGTGGATCAATGCTGCTATTCATGGGGATGAAATTAATGGGGTAGAAATTATCCGCCAAGTATTAGACCAAGTGCAACCCCAAACTTTACGGGGAACCTTGATTGCTGTACCCATTGTCAATATCTTTGGTTTTATTGAACAATCACGGTATTTGCCCGATCGCAGGGACTTAAATCGTTGTTTTCCCGGTTCCACCCAAGGGTCTCTAGCCTCCCGCCTTGCCCACTTATTTATGAGCGAAATTGTCAGCCGTTGTACCCATGGTATTGATTTGCATACGGCTTCAGAGCATCGCAGCAATTTACCACAAATTCGCGCTAATCTTTTGGATGAAGAAACTTATCGTTGTGCCCAAGCCTTTGGGGCTCCTGTCATGATCCATGCCACGACTCGCGATGGTTCATTGCGACAAGCAGCAGCAAAAAAGCAAATTCCCATTTTGCTCTATGAAGGCGGGGAGGCATTACGATTTAATCAAAACGCCATTGAAGTTGGAAAACAAGGAATTTTACGGGTCATGAATCGCTTGGGAATGGGGAGGTTTTCTGTGGAAGAAACCGGTTCCCTAGAAATCCAACAAACGAAATGGATTCGGGCTTCACGAGGAGGAATTTTACGGTTACAAGTTGGTTTAGGAGACACTGTTAGCAAAAAACAAGGATTAGGAATTATTGCCAATGCGTTTGGTAAGGAACAAGTCACTATGAAGTCACCTATTAACGGTTTAGTGATTGGACAAACCCAAAATCCCTTAGTCAATCAAGGGGATGGCATTGTTCATTTAGCAAAAACACCAGAGAATTGAGAATTGTTCAAGCAAGTTTCTTGTTTTAATAACGTTTCTATAGCTATTCCCGAATCTTTTTGTCAGTTTAATTCAACATCGTAACAATTTAACGAAATCACTCATTGAAACTTCCGAAACTTTCTAACTATTAATCGTCAAACTGCAATGAATTGATTATATTAAAAACAAGGATGAATTGCAAATTAATTTTAGTTTTATGAACAGAAAGCGCAATTTTTGGCAACAACTTTTAATCCTAATTTGTGTTATTAGCTTTAGTTGGTTAAATTGGACGGGAAATGCTAACGCTGCGACTTACTATAGTGAAGAAGAAAAAATCTTTCTACAAGCATGGCGCATTGTTAATCGGTCTTATTTAGATGAAACCTTTAACGATCAAAATTGGTGGTTTGTCCGTCAACGATTTCTAGATCAAAAAGATTTATCCAATCGAGAAGCCACTTATCAAGCCATTGAGGAGATGTTAGCTAGTCTCGATGATCCCTTTACCCGTTTTCTGCGACCAGAACAATATCGCAGTTTACAAGTTAATACCTCTGGAGAATTATCAGGAGTAGGCTTACAAATTAATATTAACTCGGAAACGAATCAGTTGGAAGTGGTCAGCCCTATTGATGGTTCTCCTGCAGAACAAGCTGGCATTAAACCGCGCGATCGCGTTATCGCTATTGATGGCGTTAAGACTGATAATCTTACCTTAGATGAAGCAGCCTCTCGGATGCGAGGAAAAGTAGGAACCCCTGTTACCCTAACCATTCAATCTGGAGAAGGGAAAAATGCCCAAATTCGAGACGTTGAAATTGTTCGTGATCAAATTTCCCTCAATCCCGTTTATTCTAAACTTGATGATAGCACTGGGGAAGTTCCCCTGGGTTACCTGCGTCTTTCTCAATTTAGTGCCAATGCCAGTGAAGAAATTACTAAGGCGGTTAAGGAGTTAGAACAACAAGGGGCACAGGGATTTATTTTAGATTTACGGAATAATCCCGGGGGATTACTGGAAGCAGGAATTGAAGTTGCCCGCTTGTGGTTAGATTCCGGAACGGTGGTTCATACCGTCAATCGTCAAGGCATGATGGGGAGTTATGGTGCCAAAAGTTCTGCCATTACGGAGGCTCCCTTAGTGGTACTAGTTAATCAGGGCAGTGCCAGTGCCAGCGAGATTTTAGCAGGGGCACTGCAAGACAATCATCGAGCAGTTGTGGTGGGAGAAACGACATTTGGTAAAGGCTTAATTCAGTCTTTATTTGAGTTACCCGATGACTCAGGGATTGCTGTTACCGTTGCTAAGTATGAAACACCTAGCCATCGGGATATCAATGAAGCAGGAATTAAACCAGATTATCAAATATCGCAATCCTTAATTCCCTTCTCTGAAATGGCAACGGAACAGGATAAACAATACCAACAAGCGGTAAAACAGTTAATGCAGAAAACCAAGGTGGCTCAACATTAGGGATTAGTTTGTTGCAGTTGCTGAAGTAAAATCGAAGCAATTTTTTTGGAGGCCCCTGGTTTGCCCCGAACTGCTTGTAAGCGCGATCGCACCGATAACCGTTGATCCTGATTTTCCAGCCAATCAAGGGCAGTTTGGGCAACCTCAGAGGGCTCTAATCGTCCCACCAATTCGGGAACAATTTCTTCTTTTGCCCAGATATTGGGCCAAGCAAAGAGCCGTTTTTTCCGTAATACCAGCCAGTTAATCAGCTTAGCAAACTGTCCCCCGAGAATCGGCACATTTGCCAGTAAACCAGGCAATCCATCCCAAGCTCGCATCGCATCCAGTTGATAAGTGGGCAGCAAAACAATCATGGGAATCGCGAGGGCCCCCAATTCTGCCGTATTCGCCCCCACAGTCGTTAAGCATAGCGAACATTGCGACAGAACATCATAGGCTGGAAATTTGGTCCAGAGTTGAATTTTCAACCCCGTATTGGTTTCCAGGTAGGGTAATTCCTCTGGAAGGGTTGGCATCACCAGTTGGGCACTGATGCCTCCCAATTGCTTCAGGAAAGGATTGTAGTGGGGATTGGCATATTGGGCTAGCGTTTCTAGAGACAGGCTGGGGGCAACAGGAATGACAAACTGAGTGCCTGGGCGTTGCCGAGAAATCTCCTGCGCGATCGCGATTTCTAAAGGTACGCCTTGCAGCAGTTTTGCGGGTTTAGAGCCTGGTAATAGCCCGATGAGATCAGTACCTGTCTCCACTGTTAAGCCACGGGGTTGTGTATTGAGAGCAAGTTGAGAGTCTGCCATAATGTCACCGACGATTGTAAATTTGTGGCGATGGGTTTTAGGGGCTTGGGTTATTAAGTCGGCGTTCATTACTGCAAAGTGATCCACCCACTGATGCCAGCGTGTTTCCCACTCTGCGTAGATGACAACGGGATATCCTAGTCGTTTGCCGATCACAACTGGGAAAAATTGGTCTCCCCCTAAGAATAAGACGATACCTCGCTTGCGCCAGTTCCAGTTATCTGCAGTTTTTCCCCAAAGTAAAAACGGAAAGAAGGCTTCCGCACTTTGAACCCGCGTAACACCTGGAATTGCTTGGGCGATTTCTAGCTCTTGTCCCGTTGCATGAGGACAAGGGGATAAAATCACTGAGATTCTAATTCCTAGATGAGGAGACTGGTTCGCTTCTAATAATGCCGCTACCACTGGACGAACCCAAGTGGAAAGTTCCCCTGGTCCATTACTAAGAATGAGAACATCGACAGCATTATTTTGCGACATAAACTTGATGCGTTTACACTCACAAGCTAACTCATGGGCTAAAAATCTGCCTATATCTTGGTTTCAGCCCAAGGACAGAAATTTTGATTTTAAGGTGGAACAATCTTATTTTAACGCGTGGCATGATAAGAGGGTGTTTGAAAAGTTCATTAGAATGTAAAATGTCCAGTTCACTAACCTCGTGCAGAGTGGTAACAATTGCACCAACTTCTTTTCAGTATGATGGAGACGGTGGAGCGATTAGTTCATTACTGGACTCCCACTCTAGAAACCTGATCCCATTTGTTGTTACTATGTTTTAAGAATAATCGCCCTTTTTCGTAATGATTAAATGCCAAAATTGCAGGAAAAAATTGATTTCATTTGAGTCAATTGAATGCTAACAGCGTTTCTCCATGGATCAAACTTCCCTGTTAATTGGGGAAATTAATTAAGTTATCGGAATGCTTACCTTTGTTTTGATTATTAATGGTGTCATAACCCTTTTTAATTGTTATTTAGTCTGGCAACTCTTAAAATTGAGAAAGACTTGGCATGACCTTGCTAATCAAATTGAACAGTTAAACCAAAAAGCCCTGATCGCATTTCCCTTTACCTTATGGACAATTCGCCGTGGAGAATATCAAACCTTGAAGATTCGTCAAAAATCACAAACCGTGCAACAAAAATGGCAAAAACTATTAACGCTAGTTCAATTATTAACTTGGTTGTATAAACAAATACCACTATCTGGAGTAAGAGGAAATTGAAGACTAGTGTCAGTTATTTAAACGAATCAGGTTTAAGTGATAAACTATAATTATTATGAAAAATTTATTGAATTCATCAGAACAAGTAACAAGTTTATTAGTAGCTGCTACGGAAGAAACCAGTATCTTTAAGCAAATCGATCTAGCTTTTGCAGAACTAGTTGATATCCTGAAAACCATTTTCTTCTTCCCAATTTTTGGCTTTCCCATTATTGTGCTTTGGTTAATGATGGGAGGCATTTATTTCACCATTCGCATGGGGCTGATTAATCTACGAGGCTTTCGCCATGCCCTAGCGGTCTTATCAGGAAAATACCAAAGTAGCAGTAATGATGATGATCAACAAGGAGAAGTTTCCCCCTTCCAAGCAGCATCAACCGCTCTGTCAGCAACAGTGGGCTTAGGAAGTATTGCTGGCTCTGCCATTGCCATTCAAATGGGCGGTCCTGGGGCCGTGGTTTGGATGAGTATTGCTGGCTTTTTAGGCATGTCCAGTAAATTTGTGGAATGTACGTTAGGACAAAAATATCGGCAAGTGAAACCTGATGGTAGTGTGGCAGGGGGCCCGATGTACTATTTGTCTGGGGGATTAGCTGAATTAGGATGGCCTCGTCTGGGAACCTTTTTAGGTATCTTGTTTGCCATTCTGTGTGTTTTAGGCACAATTGGGGCAGGCAATATGTTCCAAGCGAACCAGTCTTTTGCAGCCCTTGCAGGGGTTTTGCCGTTTATTGCTGAACGGAGTTGGTTTTATGGGTTGGTGATGGCGCTGTTAGTAGGGGTGGTAATTATTGGCGGCATTAGTCGCATTGGCATTGTCACCAGTCGCTTAGTTCCGATTGTGGTTTTATTCTACATTACCGGTTGTTTCTGGATTATTTTCAGTAATTGGCAACTGATTCCCGAAGCCACTAGCACCATTCTAAAAGGGGCATTTTCTCCAGAAGCTCTTGAGGGCGGAATCGTGGGTGTTATTGTTCAAGGATTCCGTCGCGCTGCCTTTTCCAACGGTGCTGGCATTGGTTCAGCCGCGATCGCGCACTCTGCAACCCGCAATGATCAACCAGTACGAGAAGGAATTGTTGCTTCCATTGAACCCGTCATTGATACCTTAATTATCTGCAATTTAACCGCCATTTCCATTGTGATTACAGGGGTTTATAATAGTGCTGCTGCTGGGGAAGCTACAGGGATTCAACTGACAGCTGCTGCGTTTGGAACAGTTGTCAATTGGTTTCCCACGGTTTTAGCGATCGCTGTTATTTTATTTGCCTTCTCCAATATTATTTCTTGGAGTTATTACGGGGAACAAGGCTGGATGTATCTGTTTGGGGAAGAGAGTACCATTATTTATAAAGTCGTGTTCATTGTGTGTGTCTTTTTAGGTTCAATTATTGAATTAGGAACCGTTCTCGATTTTAGTGATATGATGTTGATTGCCATGTCAGTGCCGAATTTATTGGGCTGTTTCCTATTAGCCGGGAAAGTTGGAGAAGACTTGCAGGTCTATATGGAACAATTGCGCATCGAACGCTCCACAGCAGAAGCTGCTACGGAACAAGCTGAAGAAACGGCAGAAGAATATACGGGTTCCTCGAAGAAATAAGTGAGTGACTGGGAACATCGAAAAATTATCCTCAATCAGGGCAAACAACGGCTCGATCGCGCTGTAGCAAAGCAGTCTGAGGATTTATCCCGTTCTCGGATTCAAACCTTAATTGAACAGGGCAACGTGATGGTGGATGGGGTGGTTTGCACCCAGAAAAAATTTCCTGTACAAGGCACAGAAGAAATTGTGATTTCCATCCCTCCCAAACAACCGTTGCGTTTAGAACCCGTTGCGATTCCCCTTGATATCCTTTATGAAGATGAGTCTCTAATTATTGTCAATAAACCTGCGGGCTTAGTTGTCCATCCTGCCCCCGGACATGAGACCAACACCTTAGTGAATGCGTTACTCGCCCATTGTGATCATCTTGCTGGCATTGGTGGGGTGGAACGTCCCGGCATTGTGCATCGTTTAGATAAAGACACCAGTGGGGCATTAGTGGTCGCGAAAACGGATTTCGCCCATCAGCATTTGCAAGCACAAATTCAAGAAAAAACGGCGCAGCGAGACTATTTTGGCATTGTTCAGGGAGTACCGAAAGGAAAACAGGGAAGGATAGAATTACCGATTGGTCGTCATCCCGTGGATCGTAAAAAAATGGCAGTTGTGGAGAAAGGGGGAAGAACAGCAATTACGGATTGGTGGGTGGAAAAGCGTTTGGGCAACTATACGCTCATGGGATTTCGTTTACAAACTGGGCGCACCCATCAAATTCGCGTTCATTGTCGTGCCATGGGGCATCCCATTGTGGGTGATCCTGTCTATGGATGGGCTAAATCTGTGGGGGTCAACTTATCAGGGCAAGTGTTACATGCCAGACGGTTAATCTTAACTCACCCCCTAACTGGAGAAACCATCAGCGCGATCGCGCCTTTACCTGCTGATTTTACTAAACTTTTAACAGTATTAAATGCTTAAACCTTGCGGTGTGACAAATTCTTGAAACCACCACATTAATCATCAGACAGTAGAAATAAAAAAATTCGGTCTCAACGTTAAAGATAGACCGAAAAAAAAGACCGAATCACTAGATGCTACCAGACTTCTATCACAGTCTTTTAGCTTTAGCAATCATTCATTATAG
Source organism: Halothece sp. MAG (assembly GCA_018610095.1). Lineage (GTDB taxonomy): Bacteria > Cyanobacteriota > Cyanobacteriia > Cyanobacteriales > Rubidibacteraceae > Halothece. Next base: position 782 of record JAHEOB010000131.1, on the reverse strand, counting down.
CAATCCTAAATGATTTTGGGAAGTAAGGAATAAGGAATTTTAAGATAAGTGTAATTATCAAATTTTACCATAGCGCACGATCGCGCCTTGCTGTTGCTGGTACTATAAGTGATCCAATTCCGTTGCGGAAATCGCTAATTGATGGAGATAATCAAAGAGAACGCGATCGGGCAATTACAACCATCTCCGTTACAGGGTTACAGTTTCTCTCTCTCTAAATATGGCAAAATAGTAAAAACATGCAATATACAGTTTAACGGCGTGGTACGTAGCCTTACTATTTTCTATATATCTTGTAATGGAAATCATAGAAAAAGTATATAGTTAGTTTCATTCGTAAAAAGTTAAGTTTTATACGTTTTCTTGAATCAAATATCTTGTAGTCACTCATAAGTTATCCATAAAAGATATAAAAACTATCGTCAATTTAGGATTAGTAATATGACCCCTAATACTAATTTTCTCTATAGTAATGATTCAGTATCTGTAGAAGAGCGCGTTAAACAAATAACTCAACAAGCAGAAGAGCTAGCAAATACTAGCTTAGAAGAAGCGATCCATTTTATAAAAAAAGCTTTAATAATAGAATTTAGTAATATTTTATATTTTCAATCAATCTTTTTAAATTTACTAGAGATTAGTTTGATTAACCAAGCTAAAATACTATTAGATAAATTAGATGAGTCACAATTTAATTCTAAGTGGTCTCCAGTATTTGACTTGTTAATTTATTATTTCAAGATTGATATTAATAATAACAAAAATGATTTTGATTTTTTAAT
>JAHEOB010000130.1 GCA_018610095.1 Halothece sp. MAG | reverse complement strand
TTTAAAACAAGAAACAATTGACTTAGCCTATGGAAATAGCAACACTAAGTTACCGAAAGAATTAATACGACCTCAGCATTGGAAGGATTAGTCAATCTTTGATAGAGCAGGAGCGCGATCGCAGCAGAAACTAATGTAAAAAGTGACGGGTTCCTGTCAGAATCATCACTAATCCTAATTCGTTGGCTGCTTTGATGGAATCCTCATCTCGACGAGACCCTCCAGGTTGGATAATGGCACTGATGCCAGCCTCTGCTGCCGTGCGTACTGAGTCATCAAACGGGAAAAAGCCATCACTGGCGAGCGTTGCTCCTTGAGTTTTTTCCCCAGCTTGTTTCAGGGCAATATCCACGGCTCCCACTCGGTTCATTTGTCCAGCGCCAATCCCGGCAGTTGCGCGATCGCGCCCATTAAAATATAATCTTGTTTTTTTTAAGATCATTTGTTGTTAATATAATTTCTAAATATTGGAGTATTTGATGAGTAAATTAGTAAACAGAAAAAGCTATGCAAACCACAGATGAATCATCTAGTTTTCAAATTAGCCAACTAACTGCCATTAATATAGCTAAAATTATCACTATTCTATGCTTAATAGCTTTAAGTATCGTTTATGGCATAAATGATGAACGGCAAGTTATTTATTTGTGTTTACACATTAGTTACTGTCTCTGGTGGCTATTAGAACAATTGCTGTTTCCTCAGCGACGTCAACAAATTTTTACCGAAAAAGTAGGGATTGCTGGATTCATATTGATCTTGTTGTTTATTGGTGTATTCTATGCTTTGCCAGGCTATTTCGCATTTACGAATTCGGAACCTATTACTTACTTAACCATTGCAATTGCGGTTCCAGTATATATCTTTGGTAGTTTGATTAATACTGGGGCTGATGTTCAAAAAATGGTTGCCAAAAGTTTCCAAAGTGGCTTAGTTCAAGATGGGATTTGGCGCTCAGTACGTCACGTCAATTATTTAGGAGACTTAATGCGCTACCTTAGCTTTAGCATAATTGCTGGTTCATGGTGGGCTTTTATTTTACCTTTGGTGATTACGATATTTTACATACAACGAATTATCCAAAAAGAACAAAGCATGAGCAATAAATATCCTGATTTTGCTAATTATCAGCAAAATAGTACACGCTTAATTCCTTGGATTTGGTAAAGTAGCACAATGGTAGAAGCCATTGCGCTATTCCATAGGATTAATGTAAAAAGTGACGGGTTCCTGTCAGAATCATCACTAATCCTAGTTCGTTGGCTGCTTTGATAGAATCCTCATCTCGACGAGACCCTCCGGGTTGGATAATGGCACCAATGCCAGCCTCTGCTGCAGTGCGTACTGAGTCATCAAACGGGAAAAAGCCATCACTGGCGAGCGTTGCTCCTTGAGTTTTTTCCCCAGCTTGTTTTAGGGCAATATCCACTGCTCCCACTCGGTTCATTTGTCCTGCCCCAATCCCGGCAGTTACGCGATCGCGCGTTACGACAATGGCATTAGATTTAACATGTTTCACTGCTTTCCAAGCAAACAACAGTTCCGCTAGTTGTTCCTCACTGGGTTGTTTTTCAGTGACCACTTGCCACTGCTGGGGATCATCAGGCTCATCATCCATGGTTTGCACTAAAAAGCCCCCTGCAATCATTTTCACCATTTCACTGGGGCCACTTTGCAAATCAGGCATCAGTAACACCCGTAAATTAGACTTTTTACCTAACACTGCCTTCGCTTCCTCGGTACAATCAGGGGCAACGACACATTCCAAAAACGTCTCTGTCATGGCAGTGGCGGTTGCCTGATCAATCCTTTGATTTAGAGCCACAATTCCACCAAATGCCGAAACCGAGTCCGCAGCAAACGCTTTTTTGTAGGCATCCGCTAATAAGTTATCGCTGGAGGCAATGCCACAAGGATTGGTGTGTTTCAAAATCGCTGCCGTGGGTTGCTCGGTATATTCCTTAATAATGCGCCGTGCTGCTTCTAAATCCACTAAATTGTTGTAACTGAGTTCCTTACCTTGGAGTTGGGTTGCCCCCGCCCAACCGGTTGCCGTGGTTCCCGTTTGATACCAACTCGCTGCTTGATGGGGATTTTCTCCATAGCGAAGGGCTTGGCGTTGCATTCCCATTACCGTAAACTGTTGCGGTAAGGAACTGCTTTCTTGCTCAGTGATACTGGCTAAATAACCACTAATTGCTTGGTCATATTGGGCGGTATGGTTAAAGGTTTCCAAGGCACAGGTTTGACGGAATGAGAGCGATGGCTGTCCTTGCGTGCTTTCTAATTCCTCTAAATAGGGCTTGTAGCGTTCTGGATTACAAATGACGGTTAGGTGCTGGTAATTTTTTGCTGCTGCTCTTAATAAGGTGGGGCCACCGATATCAATATTTTCAATTGCTTGCTCAGCAGTAACATTCGGTTGATTAATGGTGGCAACAAAGGGATAAAGATTGACCACAATTAAATCAAAGGGGCGAATATTATGCGCTTGCAACTCCTGTTGATCGTCTGCGCGATCGCGCCGTGCTAAAATTCCGCCATGAATGCGAGGATGTAGGGTTTTAACCCGTCCACCTAAAATTTCAGGTGACCCAGTATAATCAGAGACTTTTGTCACCTCAATGCCGGCATTACTTAGTTTTTCTGCCGTTCCACCACTGCTAATAATTTCAAAATCAAATTTTGTCACCAACTGTTGGGCAAATTCGACAATTCCGGTTTTATCTGAAACGCTAATAAGAGCTAATCGCTTCACTGGCTTTCTCCTTATCAAGTAACTGGGCAAGTTACTACTGTATCGGAAGTTTCCTACAAAAAAAAGACAGGCGCAAAGCCTGCCTCATCATTCTAATTAAGCCCAAGCCAGCCTTAGAAATTCATTTCTGCTAGTTGGACTTTTTCGATTTGTTTCTTCTTAAGTACCAGTAGCACTTGCGCTAACATAATCGCCCCAATAAAGCCCATTAACCATTTAATCCGAGTGGGGCTTTGCAGGACAATTTCACTATCTTCTTGTCCAAACCCACCCACATTGGGGTCATTGGTAATGGGATTACCTTTTTCTACTTCATCCCCTTCTGAAACAATTAACTCAGGGCCGGGGGGGACACTTTCCACCACGGTTTCCCCTTCAGCGGTTTCAATAGTGACATTTTGGCCAAAGCCACTATCAGCAATTTCGGTAATCGTGCCAGTAGCACTAGCATTATAAACGGCATTATTGCTCTTATTACCGGCAGGATAAACCTGTCCTCGTCCCCGATTGGCACCTAAATAAACGGGATACTTGCCAAAATGAAGATCACTATCCGTTCTGGGATCAGGGGATAAAACGGGGAAAGTAATTTCTTGGTTTTCCTTACCGGGTAAGGGACCAACTAAAACCACATTTTCCAACCCTTCACGATAAGGCTGGAAAACCACATCCCCTACTTTTTCTTTTAGTTCCTCACTCATCCGTTCTTCAGGAGCAATTTTAAATCCTTCCGGAAGCATTAAAACCGCTCCCACATTGAGGTCTCCTTTAGAACCATCCCCCATCACTTGTTTCAAATCAGTGTCATAGGGAATATGAACCACGGCTTCAAAAACACTATCAGGGGCAACGGATAGGGGAAGTTCCACCTCCGCTTCTTTTTCTGCCAAATGGCAATTGGCGCAAACAATCCGGCCGGTGGCATCACGGGGATTTTCAGGAGCCGTTTCTTGAGCCCAAAACGGATAGGCACTTGCCGGTTGGGGGAAAATGGCATCACTCGCCAAAAAGACGGTCAGGGTTGCAACTGCAATACAAATCAGTTGCGTGACCATGCGCTTAGCAGTGTTCATAAACGCTTGCCAAAAAGAGGTATTCATTGTTTCTTTTCTAGTTTTAATACGCGACGAATCAATTTATTAAACAAAGATGAGATTAAGTCCACCAGGGTTCTTTATTGGTTCGGAAGTCTTTTTCTTTCCAAGGAGTAAAGACAATTTTGTCTTCTTCATTGACATCTGCGTGAACCAGCGCCAGCGAGAGTGGGGCAGGACCCCGAACGACTTTTCCAGTTTCATCATATTGCGACCCGTGACAGGGGCAAATAAATTTGCGTTCCCCTTCATTCCAAGGAACAACACAGCCTAGGTGAGTGCAAACTGCATTTAAGCCATAGCTGGCAATTTCTTCTTCGTCGGTAACAATTACATAAGTGGGATCGCCTTCTAAACCTTGGGTCAAAGCGCGATCGCCTGCAGGATGTTCTTCTAAAAATTCACTGGCATTAATATCTTTTCCTAATTCATCTTTGGCAGTTGTTCCTTCACCAGCACCGCCTGCACTGGGTGGAACAAAGTAACGAACGACAGGGTAAAGCGCACCTAAAGCAACTCCGGTAATGGTACCGAAGGTTAAAAAGTTCATGAATTGCCGTCGCCCCATACCGGGGGCTTCTTGTTGTTCTGAAATTGTCATTGTTTTAGTGTTTCTCTCTCCCAGAATTAAGATTCAGACAGCTAACAAAGGTTGTTTGTACCACCTTATTATCGTTGCACAATATCCAGCATTTTGACAGTTTTTCCTTTTGTCAAAGGTAACTTACAATTTAACAAAATTTGGGATTGCAAAGGAACATAAAAAACAGCCTGCCTCTTGCAAGGACAGACTGTTGTTAATCATGAGAGGCTAGAGGTTAGGGAGTAGGGCTTACATCATGCCCATACCTCCCATACCTCCCATGCCTCCCATACCACCCATACCGCCCATAGCGGCAGAGGGGTCAGCACCAGCAGATTCATCTTCTTCTTGGGGTTCTTCAACCACTAATGCTTCGGTAGTCAGAATCATGCCAGCAATGGAACCGGCGTTTTGGATAGCGGAACGAACCACTTTGGCAGGATCAATAATGCCTGCAGCAATCATGTCTTCTAGTTCACCAGTTAAGGCATTATAACCAATATTGAATTCTGTATCCCGCACTCTTTCAACAATGACAGAGCCTTCTTCCCCTGCATTGTCTGCCATTTGACAAAGTGGCGCTTCTAAGGATTTGGCAACTAATTGGGCGCCAACTTTTTCTTCGGGATGGGTGAGTTGGTTTTTGAACTCATGAACTTTGTTTGCTAAATGGATTAGGGTGGTGCCACCGCCAGGAACAATTCCCTCTTCTACGGCTGCTTTAGTTGCATTGAGGGAGTCTTCAATGCGCAGCTTGCGCTCTTTCATTTCCGTTTCGGTGGCTGCCCCGACTTTAATGACAGCTACCCCACCGACAAGTTTGGCAATGCGTTCTTGGAGTTTTTCGCGATCAAATTCGGAATCAGTTGATTCGAGTTGCTTGCGAAGTTGAGAAACTCGCTTATCAACATCCGCTTTATTTTCACCATTGGAAACAATAACTGTATTGTCTTTGGTAATGGTGACACGGCGGGCAGTTCCCAACATGTCTAGGGAAACCGAGTCTAGGGTTAAGCCTACTTCGTCCGAAATCAGTTGCCCACCGGTAAGAACCGCAATGTCTTGTAACATTTGCTTACGGCGATCGCCGAAGCCAGGGGCTTTGATGGCAGCCACATTTAAAACCCCTCGTCCTTTGTTAACAACGAGGGTTGCTAACGCTTCCCCTTCCATGTCTTCCGAGATAATCAGGAAGGGCTGTCCTTCTTTGGAAACTTGTTCTAAAATAGAAACTATATCTTGGATCGCGCTGATTTTCTTATCGGTAATCAGGATGCGGGGATTTTCAAATTCAACCGTTTGCCGTTCTTGGTCAGTGATAAAGTAGGGGGAAATATAACCGCGATCGATTTCCATCCCCTCGACGACATCAAGTTCCGTGGCAAGGGATTGCGATTCTTCTACAGTGATTCCCCCATCCTTGGTCACTTTATCCATGGCATGGGCAATCATTTTACCAATTTCTTCTTCATTCCCCGCAGAAACCGTTGCTACTTGCGCGACCGCATCCCCTTCTACGGGTTTAGCAACGTTGGCAATTTCGTCAACTAAGTAATTAACGGTTTTTTCAATGCCTCGGCGGATGGCAACTGGATTCGACCCCGCAGCAACATTTTTCATTCCTTCATGAATCATGGCTTG
>JAHEOB010000129.1 GCA_018610095.1 Halothece sp. MAG | reverse complement strand
GAGGGATTCCAAATTTAGGAATCGCCTCTGCACCGCATAGTTTATCTTCCAAATAATTTAGAATCGGCGCGAGTTCGGGCTCTAATAAAGGCTCGCCCAGAGCGTATGAAATCTCATCATGGCGGCGCAAGCCGCTTCTAATTGCGCTTAATTGGGAATTGTCAAATTCTTCAGTAACCGTCGGAGAGATGAGTTTGCCAAACTCGTCAAAGAAGCCGATCGCGTGGCTATTATCGTCCCTAGTAAAACCCTTAGGATGGCCGTAAACTTTAGGTTCGGAGAAGTCCGAAGAAACAAGATATTTAAAGCCCTTGCTAGGCTCTTTTTCTGATTTGGGAAAAATCCCCTCTCTACAATCGCTAAGAGCAGGGCATTGCGAGCAAATTGGATTTAAGTCGCCTTTGCCACCGGAGCCGGATTTACCTAAGCCCTTCTCTCCTAATGCCTTGCGTTGCGGTACGTTCTGGCAGTTTTGGTCGTTTAATGTGGTTAAACGTTTCCACCCTTTAAATTCCATGTTGACTGGGGGCGAATCGGGTTCAGGAAAGAAAAAGACTAGTTGAGGGGGAACAGCCTCTTCTTCACCAGTTTCCTCATTAAATTGAGTTCCGAGATCGAAGTTAGCAGGGCTTAACGAAGCTGATTTATAGGTTTTGCCTTTACCAGCTCCATCATTATATAAAATGATGGAGTATTTCTTAGCCACCGCTTCGCTCAAAACTTGCTTGCATTGGCCTTCTTGGAAAATTACAGGGCCATCAATTTGATCGAGCTGATTAGGTTTATAATTGGCTTTCGAGTTCTGTGGGACACGTCGGTATAGTTTGGTTTTTTCCTCATTAAGAGCCTTCCTAGCTTCTTCCGAGGCTAAAAATTGCTCAGCTGAGGTAACTTCATTGGAAATTACATCATTTAATGCCGCTTGTAACCACTTTTCTGGGTCATCCGTGGGTGATTCACCAATCTTTTCAAACAAGGCGCGATCGGCAGCTTCCTTCGCATTTTCACTATTTTGGTATTCAGGGAATTCCACATTTGCTTCCTCACAGAGTTCCCGCGCAATTTCGATGAAATCCTGTCCTTTCGGCGTGCCGTTCCCACCGTTAAGGAAGTTTCTATACTGAACTGGATCCCCACCTTCCTGGCAGGAGTGACAGTACCATTCTTTACTTCGCGGATTAATAACTTGGAACGCCGTCCCGCTTTGGGAAGCATGCCGTGGACAATAACCGACTAGCTTATTTTGCCCGTATGGTTTAAATTGGTGACCATCCCACTTAAAGATTTCTTCATGATCTAGAGAATCAATCGCCTTTTCCAAAGCATCTTCGAGAGAATTAGCGCCGATGTAGCCGTTAATTTGCCGTTGTCGTTGCCGTTCAGCTATGCGTTGCTCTCTTTCTCGTTTCTTCTTCTCCTGTTCCTCTTTTGCTTGTTTTTCCTTATCGGCAAACCAAACAAGCCAATTTAATAACCAATCTGGCGCGAGAGCGACTTCTGTATCCTGAGGCGAATTAATCCACTTATATGCCCCCGTTGTTGGATGGTATGAGGGAGGAAGCGCAGATTGCGAACGATTGTAACGAAGTTCCAGCGCCTCTACTAGTTTTTCGTCTTCATCGTGTAAAGTCCTAATTCCGTTATACTCACCGATTCTGGTGTAAGTAAAACTAGAAACGCGATCGCGCCATTCTTTAGGGACTCGATATAATAGCTGGTAACGCCCGGCTTTACCAGAAGTCCACTTAACTGTTTTAGGGATGTATCCACCGGAAGCCGTTTGTAATAGTGGATCTACCGTCTCGCCATCAACATCAATAGCAATTAAGCCATAAGAGACATCTCCCAATCTTAGACCAAATCCAGAGTCAAAAGCAGTGTACGGCTTGCCGGTACGTTTACTGGTTAAGCGGTTTCCGTTTCTTATTCCTTTTCTGATTTCGTCACGACTAACTGGTCGTTCTGTTTGCCAACTTTCACGATAGGGCTTTTTTTCTCGAAGTGGTGTTAGTGCCCAATTTGAGGGAATAATGTCTAATCCTTTCGCGATCGCCTCAGCGTTAGGATGGCGATTAAATATTTTCCATTCCGTCCGAGAATCTCCGGTAGCGTATGTGGGTTTCCCTTCTTCGGTGTTATAATAATGGTGTAACTTACCAAAATATTGGTTGTTATCTAAGTTTTGGTGATTATTAAAATTGGTAACCATCGGTCAACCTCCTTGTTTTGGGGTGACCGACGCTCAAGCCTTTCGCCTCAATTTTGGCTTGATCTGTTCACTCGCGCCAAAAACCAGTTAATATATTTCTAGGAAATGGTTTTTGTGGCGGCGAAGCTATAACAGAATTCAAAAAATCTTTTTCCAATAGGTTGATTTTGGCTACTTAGCTCCATCGTCGGTCACATTCTTCTGTTTTTTATTTACTACTTAGAAAATATCTTAAAAAGGGGGCATTGCAAGCCCCCTTTAATTTTGATCGCGACTTGATCATAAAATGTTAAGATATCGTGTCTTTGTTTTATAGCTCAAAATCTCCTTTTTGCAATTTTTCTGTCTGTCAAGTTCCAATATTTAAAAGAGCTTTGCTTAACATCTACCCTGGAAAGTATTTCCCTTTAAATCGAGGATGGGCGTGAGACCCAACTAGTTGAGTGATTTCGTGTTGTGTTTTTTGGTATTCTTTTGCTTTCCGTTCTGCCTGCGGGTCTGAAGATGCAAACTCGATAACATCACTGATAAAGTTTTCCCTTTCAATAAGCGACTTGGAACGATACTGAGTTAGTCGCTTAACAGCGGAATTTAACTTTTTTTTATGGTATGGGGTCAATTTTTCTCCTCTTTTTTGTTTATTAGTTACTGATGCCAAATTATGAATATTTCTCTCTGAGATTTTTTTAGGCTCCGTTAATTCAGCCGCAGCAGCCTCCATTATTTCAGCATGAGCTAAAATAAACCATCTTAGTCCGCCAAAGGGTGAGTTAAAGGGCAACTTAAGGTTAGAAGAGAGATTATTCCATCCCAACAATAAGACTTCATACCAATTCCTCAGAAGGTCAAAATAAAGACTGTGAATTTTTAGAACTTTAGGAGAAAAACCAGTCGGGGGAATCCCTTGAAAATAGCACTCGGCATATTTTGCCAACTCATGATAAAAATTTAGTTGATCTTGCTTACTCGCTTGAGTTGGTACTTGATTGGGAACTTGTTCGATGGTGCTGATAAGATTACCTCTTTCTCGTTTTGATAACTGCATTATTCTATGCTCACTAACTACAGTTAAGAGATTGCATGATTGCGCAATTAAACGACCTAGACTTACTGATCGCGCCCTTCCTGCTCCAGTTCGGCAATAAGTTCACGCAAAGGGTAAGTGCCCTCGTTTTCCCAAACTTGATTGATAGCCTTTAAGCCATTGGTGGATATCATAGGTTCTGTTTGCTCCTCTAACTCTTGGTAACTAGTTAAATGATCCTGCTCCAAAGCCAACAAGATATCCTCTAGGAAAAAAGAGCAAGTAGCATTGGGATCAGGTTCATCCAACTTAGATAATCGCCTCATTTGTTCATCGCTTAAAACCTTTGGTAAAAACCAATCTTCAAAGTCAGTCAATTCAGGGTGCTTAGTCCTGATTCCTTCTACTAAATTTGCTAAGTACCCAGAGGCTTGATCATCATTAATACTAGCAAGGCGCGATCGCGCCACCTTAACTAAGTTATTAAAGAAATCGCAGCCGACTTGCTCATTGATTAACTCATAAGGATTACTCTCCATGCGGACAAGATAGGATTCAATCTCTTGTCTGGTTTGTGGTGGCATGTCTTCTAAAATGTATTCTTTAGCGCGATCGCTAACGGCAATCATGCCACTGCTAACCGAGAAATCAGTGCCTAATTTAAATCCGCCATTAATTAACATCCGAGTTACCGTTTCTTTGGCTTTTTCCTTAAAGTCCTCTTGCAGGTGATCCGGTAACTGATCCATCATCCATTCTCGTTGTTCTAAGGAGAGATTAGGGAAAATATCATCCCGTAACAACTCCTCTGTTTGATCCGCTCCCAGCGCTTCAAAAGACTCCCTAAGCGTGCGATCTAATAAGTCTTTGTTCTGTTCTTTGAATGCTCGTTTAAGCAGCTTACGATATTTGTTTAAT
>JAHEOB010000128.1 GCA_018610095.1 Halothece sp. MAG | reverse complement strand
TTCCTTAACCAAGGAGTCATTACCTTGGTGTCTCCAAATTCTCAATTCCACAACCATCATCCCACTAACGTTGTAACTACCTCTTTCTCAAATCACGCTACGAAACCATATCTGCAAGTCGTAGGAATTGATGATAATATCCATACCTTACGAATTTTAGAAACCATTGCAGCTAATGAAGGACACTCCTTTCAAGGAATAAGTGATCCTGTTGAAGCCTTACCTAATTTAATCGAACAACCCCCTGATCTAATTTTCTTAGATTTAATGATGCCGATTCTCAATGGCTACGAGTTGTGCAATAAGATACGCAAAGTTAATACACTTCAAAATATTCCTATTATTTTCCTTACAGGTAATTTCGTTGATCAGGTTCGAGCCAAACTAGAAGGGGCAACTGCCTCCTTGCGAAAACCCATTATTACCTACAAAGTGATTGATATGTTAAGGCATTATCAACAACAGAAAAAACAGCAACTCACCGCTGCTAAAGCATCAGCTAATTGGTCCAGCTTAAATCCTCAATTGGACTTGGCAGCCAGCTAGCGCAATCAACTACCATCAAACAAGCAAGCAAGTGCATATAAATTATATTACATACAGGTTTGTTTGTCAATAAAGAGAGGGGAAGCGTTCCCCTCCTCTAATTGCTTTAGCCCACTAATGCCACGTTTTTGGTTTCAAAGATTTTACCAATGACTTCTTCGACGGCTTGATCCGGAGTAGATGCCCCCGAGGTAATGCCAACGGTGATTTCTCCTTCAGGCAGCCAATTTTCTGTAACTTCTAAATCTTTTTCTAAGGGTTTATGTTCAATGGCATTGCCTTCTAAAATGCGACTTGCCCCATCAATATGATAGGAAGGAATCCCATAATCGACTGCGATTTCTTTTAAGTGAGTCGTATTAGAGGAATTAAAACCACCAATAACCACCAATAACGACAAGTCTTCTTGGACTAAATCAAACATGGCATCTTGTCGTTCTTGAGTGGCATCGCAAATGGTATTAAAACTCATAAAATGTTTATCTAACTCAGTAGGACCATATTTTTCGAGCATGGTCCGTTCAAATAATTTGCCAATTTCTTCCGTTTCACTTTTCAGCATGGTGGTTTGATTAGCAATCCCAATGCATTCTAAATCAACATCAGGATCAAACCCTGGAGAACAAGCTTTTTCAAACTTTTTCATGAACTCGTCTTTATCCCCACCATACAGAATATAATTGGCAACATATCGTGCTTCTTCTAAGTTCAATACAACCAAATATTTTTCTGCAAAGGAACTGGTGGCAACGGTTTCTTCGTGATGATATTTGCCGTGAATAATGGAAGTATAGTTACGTTTTTTATGCTTTTCCACCGAATTCCAAACTTTCGATACCCAAGGACAAGTGGTATCAACAATAGTACATCCTAAATCATTCAGAAGCTGCATTTCTTGCACACTTGCTCCAAAAGCAGGGAGAATGACCACATCCCCCGAATCAACAACTGAGAAGTCTTTTTGACCATCCTTTACGGGGATAAAACCGACTTCCATTTCCTTTAGACGCTCGTTAACAGAAGGATTATGAATAATTTCATTGGTAATCCAAATGCGTTCATTGGGGAAATGTTGACGGCTTTCATAAGCAATAGCGACCGCACGTTCCACGCCCCAACAAAAGCCAAAGGCTTCCGCTAAGCGGATGGTGACATCCCCTTGTTTTAACCAATTATTATTGTCACGAATGGTTTTTATTAATCCGCTTTTATATTCCGAATTTAGTAATTCTGTAACTTCCTCTTCGTGACCAAATCCGCGACGATGATATTTATCGGATTTACGGAGAGCCCGTTTAAAAGCTTTGGTATCCATTCCCATATTTAAACTCTCTTGCTACAGTGAGCATTTGTTATTTGCCTCCTATCTTATCAACATCAAAGGAAATACCGTAAACTTGCCCACCCCATTGCTTGGTGATTGAAAAATTGATCTGATCAATTGGGGGAGTCATTACCGCTATTGTGCAATGTTTCTTTAGCAGGAACGCCACGAGTGGTATCATCAACTTGTAAAGCACGCCACAACCCATAAGCTGCAATTAAAAGAAAAATCGCCATGGGTAATCCTGTTGTTAGAGAGGCTGTGCGTAGAGCTTCCAAACCACCAAAATAAAGTAGAGTCGCAGCAACTGTCCCTTCTGCTAAAGCCCAAAACAATCGCTGAACTCGAGGTGGGTTAGGGTGTCCCCCAGATGTCACCATATCGTCCACCAGAGAGCCAGAATCAGAAGAAGTAACGAAAAAGATAATAATAAGTAGTGTTGCTAATCCCGAACTTAAAATCTCCAAGGGAAGATTTTCCAATACAGCAAACAGTGCCAAAGGTTGGCCTTGCTCTCGGATTGTTTCAATAATCTCCTGATTACCATAGAGTTGTTGGTGCAATCCAGTACCACCCATCGTCGCGAACCAGAGAAAACCACCAAAAGTGGGTACCAAAAGGTTTGTCGTGATAAAGGAGCGAATGGTGCGCCCTTTTGAAATGCGAGCAACGAATACGCCGACAAAAGGTGACCAAGAAATCCACCAACTCCAATAAAATAATGTCCAGTTGGCCTGCCATTGCTCTCCTTCTCCTTCTTCTGCTGGTACTGGATTAATATGGAAACTAGTAAATGGAAGATTTTGCAAGTAGTATCCTAATCCGTCTGTAAAAACTTCAAGGATAAAGACCGTGGGTCCTGTAATTAGTACAAAAGCAAAGATAACAATCGTTAGACTAATGTTGAATCGGCTTAAAAACTGGATACCGTAGTGAAGACCAGAAACGACAGAAATCGTTGCCATTGCTGTAATAATACCAATCAGCCATAGCTGTGGTTCAATTCCTTGGGGCATGCCAAAAAGAACCTTTAACCCGGCGTTAATTTGGGTTGCTCCCAATCCTAAAGAGGTAGCCACACCAAATAGTGTTCCCACTGTACACAGCACATCCACAGCATGACCAGCACCACCACG
>JAHEOB010000127.1 GCA_018610095.1 Halothece sp. MAG | reverse complement strand
CCTCCAACGACCACATCTTGAATGCGGAGACTTGGTCCTCCGCATCCCACGGGTAATCCACTTTGCCCGCCTTTGCCACATCCTCCTGATTCATCCCAGTAGAAGTCGTTACCAATTGCCTCAATATTGGCAAGGGTTTTAAATACATTACCTGAGAGGGTGACATCTCTAACAGGTTCGGCAATTTGACCATCGCGAATCATGTAAGCTTCTCCTGGGGAAAATGTGAACATTTCCCCATTGGTCATTCCCCCTAACCAGTTTTTGGCATACACTCCCAATGGGATATCTTGAAATAGGTTTTCCACTGGGGTATCTCCTTGTTCAATCCAAGTATTGGTCATGCGAACTAAGGGGGGATATTGATAGTCCAAACAACGGGCATTTCCTGTGGGAGATTCGCCTAATTTAGCTGCCGTTTCTCGAGAATGGAGTCGCCCCACTAAGATTCCATCTTTAATTAATTGTGTGGTTTGAGCCGGTGTGCCTTCGTCATCGACATGGTAACTTCCCCGATGCCCAGTAGGGGCTGCCCCATCAAAAATTTGTAGGTTGGCAGGACCAAATTGACGCCCCATGGTCATAACCTCTTGCAGTTCGGGGTTTTCATAAATCATGTCTGCTTCAGAAAGATGCCCAAACGCTTCGTGAACAAATAAGCCACTGAGAATGGGATCAATGACAACTGGATAAACGCCTCCTGTGACAATTGGATAATTGAGGGCATTGACGGCTCTTTTCGCGGTGCTGATGACTTGTTGGTCTAAATTTAATAAGTCTGCCCATCCGCGGCGAGAACCGGTGGTTTCCCGCCCAGTTTGAACAATTTCTCCGCTACGGGCAACGGCACTAAATCGGGCTTCTAAATCCGCCCAAGATTGTTGCACTAACGTTCCTTCCGTGGTGGCAATAGTCACTCGCTGGGTTAGGTCACTATAACTGACGGTTGTCGTCGTGATATGGGGATCATGTTGTTGTAAAATCTGGTTGTAATGATCACAAAGTGCCTTTTTATCGGCTAAGGGAATTTCTCGGGGATCGCCTTGCGATAGGGGAACTTCATAAACGCCTTCTACCGGATCAATGGGGGCTAAATCAGTTTGCTGTGTGCCAACTAGCCGTGCTGCAGCGATCGCGCTTTCTATTTTTTCTTTCAGCTCATGAACACGATTAAAGCTTGCAAAGCCCCATCCGCCTTTATAACAAGCCCGTACTTGCCCGCCAACGCTGACTTCCTCACTTAACATTTCAATTTTTTCACTTCGTAGCACAATATCAGTGCTTTCAGATTCTTCTAGCCGGATTAGCAGAAAATCAGCGCGATCGCGATATTGTTGGATTAACTCTGATAGTAAATTGCGTGGATCACTCATCATTTTTTTTTGATCATCTTTCACCCCTTGTATTACAGTTAAACCGGTTACTTTTTATGGAATCGAATGCCCAGAAAAATATCGTAAACAAATCCCCAAAAATCTTGTTTGCCTTCTAATAAACCTAACGATTGATAAGATTCCTTTTCATCCAACAATGGTTTCATTTGATAGTACGCGGGTTGATATTTATACCAAGGAATCGAGGGCCAAAGATGATGCACTAAATGATAGTTTTGTCCACAGATGAGTAAATTGAGAATTTTACTGGGATAAACGCGAGCATTTTTCCAGCGATCGCGCTCTTGAAAGGGACGATGAGGCAAATAATCAAAGAATAATCCTAACATCCAACCCACCACTAAAGCTGCGGATAACCAATAATTTAAAAGATAATCAAAAAAACCATATTGCAGGGATAACGCCACTAACGTTACCACAATTGAGCGACTCACAAACCATTCTAAAAGCTCATAATTTTGCCACAAGCGACGCTTAAAGAAAAACACTTCATGATAAAAAAAACGGACTGGAATTAGAAAAAGGGGGCCACCTGTGGACACAAAATGATCGGGATCGTTTTTGGGATCATTAACATGGGCATGATGTTGCAGATGAACTCGGGTAAAAACAGGAAAGACAAACCCCAACATTAAGGCACTGCCATGGCCTAAAATGGTATTGATTACCCGATTACGATGACCCGCACGGTGGGAGGCATCATGAATTACCGTTCCTGCTAGGTGCAAACAGAGGACATTGATGCAAAAACAAAGCCCACCTTGCCAATGCCATAACCAGTAACCACAATGGGATAGAATAAACATTCCCCATGCCACTAGGAACATCCAAACATTGACATTCCAACCACTGTCGGGGTCGATATAATCTTTTGGTACTCTAAGTGACGATTGCACCTGCACCATTGTTTTGTCTTCTCCTTATGCACATTCATCAACTAAAGTGTTAATTTTTATTAAACTAATTTTATTTTCTCAGATAACTTGCTCACACTAAGTAGAAAGTTGTTTCAAGGCACCATCTTCAAGGAAATTGCATTGTTGGAGAATCTGACATAGCTGAGTATCAGTTTCCAATAAGCAAGTATGACCACTCTTTGGTAAGATTACCACTTGTGAAACCGAAAAATAATCTGCTAAACGGTTTGCTTCTTTCACTGAAGGCAAAATTCGATCTGAACCAGCAGCTAATAGTAACACAGGAAGCGAAACCCCTTGTAGCGATTGGCTATCTATCACAAACCGTTCCAGTAATGATAATCGCCAAACAACTGTTGTAGGGGGAATTGCTTTCATGGTTTTGAAAAGCGTGCGACGATAGTAGGGGCTAATCCGTCCCATCGCTGCTAAGAAGGGTAAAATGAGCGCGATCGCGGAGTGATATAAGTCAGGAATCCCATCAATTACCCGTGAACCCCAACCTAAAAAGGGACAATCTCGAAACGAGGAAGCAGGATTAACTAAAATAACGCGGTTTAATAACTCTGGGGCTTGTTCTAATACTCTCAAAGCTAAACACCCGCCGAAAGATTCACCACATAAATAGGTCGTTGCTACCGGTTTATGGGCTTGTTCTTGACGAATTAAAGCAATCACGGTCTCGGCTAACCCTTGCCAGTCACTATCATTATTAGGGGGAATGACTAGACAACGAATATCAAAACATTGTTGTAACGTTTCCGTTTGAGGGGCTAATAACCTGCCCGTTCCATCCATGCCCGGTAAAAAGATAAATAAGGGACAATTGAGACGAACCGTATTGGGGGTAAACAAATAAGGAGAATGTTGCTGTTGAATCATCGGTTTGGGTTAACGACATCCACTGGCTAATAAATGCTGGATTTCCTGTTGGCAATAATCGGTTAGTTCCCTAACGCCTTGTTGACACCGCCTTCCTCGATAGTGTTGTCGCAGTTGAGGCGTTATCCAGTAAGGGCGACCAATGAGAACATTGACACGGTGATAAATGACCATGGGATGTCGATGCCACTGATTAAATAATTCTTCAGATGGATCAAGCCAATGTAGAAATTTAATGGGAAAGGTGTGGCTGATACTTTCTTGTAGCGACGCGATCGCGACGGGTAACACCACTAGATTAGAAAGATTCGCCCTCAACAGTAAATGGGCAAATCCTTCATGAAAGGGGTGCATTTGATCCGGGGGGGTTAACTCTAATACAGGTTTTCCTCCCTCAGGAAAAATAGCAATCCACTCCCTTGCCTGTAAGAGACGCTTCCCTTGTTGCAAAAAACTGATGCCCCGTTGAGACGGATTAGCTAAGGGAAAACATCCTAGAAGATGAACTGCTTCTCGCAATCCCGGAATTTCTCCCATATAGTGATGACAAGCGGTGCGTAAAGAATGGCCCAATCCCACCATTAACATCATGGGGTCCATGAAACTACGATGATTACTGACGACAACGACCACAGCATCATCGGGAATCCGATTTTCAAAATAAACAAATGTTCGAGTGCCCAAAAGCTTAAGCAATCCATCAGATACATTCAGTGGTTGATTGGAAGGCATGACAGTAAATGAGAAAAAGTTATTATATTTTAATAAATCTTAACCTTAAAGGACAATCTGAGTCAATTTTTTAATGCTGTTGATTATGTTTGACACTGATAAAATTGACGTTCCCAAAAACATCTCTTAAGCTAGAATTAGACCTTTTTGATATATTGCTTTAGTTTAAATTAATTCCATTTTTATTGATTTCAGTTCATAATAAACGATTTTAGACGGGATGCGGTTAATCAAGTAAGCTAAAGGATTGCTTTAATAACGATCAAAAAACTTAAAAATTGATCAAGCCTTATCTCCCTTGTTTTGTCGATAACAAAGTAATGTCAATGATCAAAAACCATTATTTTTATGAATGATTACCAAGGTTCTCATCAATTTTCTTTAACAACCCCGCTTTACTATGTTAATGATCTTCCTCACATTGGTAGTGCTTATACCACAATGGCTGCCGACGCGATCGCGCGGTTTAAACGCCTAGAAGGCAACTCGGTTTTATTGGTAACAGGCACCGATGAACATGGGCAAAAAATTCAACGAACTGCAGAAGAAAAAGGATTATCTCCGCAAGCCCAATGCGATAAAATTGCTGCTAGTTTTGACCAATTATGGCAAAAACTCAACATCCAATATGATCGCTTTAGCCGTACCACTGCCCAACGTCATGAAGCGATTGTCAAAGAGTTTTTTCAACGAGTTTGGGATAATGGCGACATCTATTTAGCCCAAAAACAAGGTTGGTATTGTGTTTCCTGCGAAGAATTTAAAGAACAACGGGAACTCATCAACGGAGGCTATTGCCCCATCCACATTAATAAAAAAGCAGAATGGCGTGATGAAGAAAACTACTTTTTCCGCCTTTCTAAATATCAAACCCAATTAGAAACGCTCTATCAAGAAAATCCCGATTTTATTCAGCCCACAACACGCCGTAACGAAGTTCTTAATTTTGTCAAGCAAGGGTTACAAGATTTCTCCATTTCTCGCATTAACCTAGACTGGGGCATTGAAGTTCCTACTGATGCCAAACATACCATTTATGTTTGGTTTGATGCTTTGTTAGGCTATGTAACTGCCCTGCTTGATCCCGAAGATGAACCCACCCTAGAAAATGCCCTTGCCCGTTGGTGGCCCATCGATGTTCATTTCATTGGCAAGGATATTTTACGATTCCATGCCGTTTATTGGCCTGCAATGCTATTTTCAGCTGGGATTTCTCCCCCGAAAAAAGTCTTTGGACACGGGTTTTTAACCAAAGATGGACAAAAAATGGGCAAAAGTTTGGGAAATACCCTTGATCCCATTGCTTTAGTGGATCGATATGGGGCAGATGCTGTTCGTTACTATTTTCTCCGAGAAATTGAATTTGGAGAAGATGGGGATTTTAATGAAGACCGTTTTGTGAATGTTTTAAATGCTGACTTAGCCCATGGGTTAGGGAATTTACTAAATCGTACCTTGAAAATGGCAAACAAATACTGTGATCACCAAACCCCCAACTTAGAAGGGAAAGATATTCCTAATGATAATCCCTTAAAACAAATCGGAGAATCCCTCAGCAAACGGGTAACGGCTGCCTATAATGATTCCAACTTTAGCCAAGCCTGTAGTGAAATTATTAATCTGGTTAGTCGGAGTAACAAATACATTGACGAACAAGCCCCTTGGCATTTATATAAACAAGGGGAACAAAATCAAGTGGAAATCGTCATCTACAGTATATTAGAATCGATTCGCTTAAGCAGCTACCTTCTATCTCCCATTACCCCTAGCCTCAGTAGCAATATCTACCAAAAGTTAGGCTTTACTATTGACTTTAATCAACCATCATCTTTTAATCAAAAAGCAACTTTTAAAATGCATCAATATTGGGGGATTTTGCCTCCTCAACAATCGTTAGGAGAAGCGAAGCCCGTCTTTTTACGGTTAGAATTTCCTAAAGAAAACGCCTTATAGGCTTACATCTTTCCAAGCTATTGGGTAAGGTAGAAATAGATAACTTCTTTATAATACCCTTTTTTCAAAAACCTGTTTAATTAAATAAAATGAGGATAATAAAATGCTGGAAAACTTTGATCACGATCCGGTATTTACGCCGAAACAAATTTTAGAGAATCGTGGTCGGGTTGCGATCTTTATTGATGGCTCAAATTTATTTTATGCTGCATTACAACTAGGCATTGAAATAGATTATACCAAACTACTGTGTTGCCTGACCTCTGGTTCTCGTCTCTTACGCTCCTTTTTCTACACAGGAGTTGATAGCAACAACGAAAAACAGCAAGGCTTTTTACTGTGGATGCGCCGTAATGGTTATCGGGTAATTTCTAAAGACTTAGTGCAATTGCCCGATGGCTCGAAAAAAGCGAACTTAGATGTGGAAATTGCAGTTGATATGATGGCATTAGTGGGAGCTTATGACACTGCCATTTTAGTCAGTGGTGATGGCGATCTTGCTTATGCCGTTGATGCGGTTAGTTATCGTGGGGCGCGAGTGGAAGTGGTTAGTTTGCGTTCCATGACTAGCGATAGTTTAATTAATGTAGCGGATCGCTATGTTGATCTGGATGAAATTCAAACTAAAATTCAGAAAAATCCCAAGTCTAATAGTAATCACTCTAACGAGACTGAAAAATCTCACTCCAACCAACATTCCTATCAACATTTTCCCACACTAATTTTTGATGAAGATTCTTCAGGATAAGCCTTCTGTTACTGCCCTGATTTTACCCAAGTTTCGCTTTATCCAAAGCATGACTTGGGGATTGATCGGGGTATGTTTTATTACTTTATCTGCTTGTCAATCCCAATCAAGCAACTCTGACGAAACTAACCCAGAAACGGTTGAAGATTCCATTGAAGAGCAAGTAATTTTAGAAAATGCTACTGTTGATCAAGTTAATTCTGAGGGAAAAACCCTGTGGAAACTAGATGTCAAGAAAGTGGTTTATGATAAGAATAGTAAAGCAGCTAACTTAGAGCAAGTAAAAGGAGAGTTGTACCAAAATGGAGAGGCATTTTTTGAAATTGAAGCTAACCAAGGCAAAATTATTAATGATGGTGAAAAAGTAAAATTACAAGGGGAAGTCGTTGCCACTGATAAGCGTAACGATACTGTTTTTCGTTCGGAACAAATTAATTGGTTGCCTGAAGATAACTTAATCGTCATGCCCGCATCCATAGAGGGAAAAAATCCTCAATTTAATGGCTCTGCTGATGAAGGTAAATACCATACCAAAAAGCAAGAATTAGAATTAACTGGTAATGTCAAAGGAACTTCCAACGATCCTGCTTTAGAATTAACTGGCGAACAAATCAAGTGGCTCATTTCAGACAAATTGGTTCAAAGTAACCGCAATTTAAAAATCAAGCATTATCAAGCGGGTAGTGAAACGGTAAAGGAACAAGTAACTGCTAATTCCGGAAAGCTTGATTTAGCGCAAAATATTATTTCCTTGACAGATAACGTGAAATTTGAATCCATTGATCCTGCTGTGGAGGTAACAAGTAATGACATGAACTGGGATATTCAAAAACAACTCGTTCGCAGTAATCAACCTTTCAAGTTAGTCCATCTTGAAGATAATATTACCTTAACAGGGAATCAAGGTGACATTAATTTAGAAACAAAAATTGCCCAAGTTAACGGTAATGTCGAAGCTGTCAATCAAGCCAATCAAGCCAAACTAGCTGCTAATCGTTTACGTTGGAATCTTCCTACCCAGAATATGGAAGCCCAAGGCAATGTTGTTTACCAGCAACGTAAACCATCGATTAACAGTCGAGGGGAACAAGCAACTGGCAATTTGCAAACAGAAAATATTACTGTTCAAGGCAAACAGGGAGAACAAGTTACAACAGAATTTATTCCTTAATTAAATGGTTTTGATAATTGAGGTGCAATTTTTTTGAGATAAAATAGATAAAGTAAAGCACCTGCTTGAACGGGAACCAGTGCTAGATATGGCTTCAACAGAATATGAATATCTAATTGGGAAAATGTAGTTACATAAGCAGCTCCCCCTAATACCAACAATAATCTAATTACTAATTTGTTTTTAAGAAATTTTCGAGTTTTAGGCATAATTGTTTTAATTTAAAGCCATCCTTTTTTACTATCAATGTAAGTTGCTTTAAATTCTTCATCACTCTTGGTTAGATACATAATTCCTTCAATTAGACCAATAACTCCCATTACTGCTCCTCCAAAACCGCAAGTCAATAGAGTAACCAACAACATTATCAAGCCTTCAGTATTATAACCCAGCATAAATTTATGAATTCCTAAGGCTCCTAAAACAATACCAAGCACACCAGCAGTAATTTTTTTAGTATTAATATCATCCGAATTAGTCATGATTAAATTTCTCCTATGTTTGAATAATTTAAAGTAATTGTCCTAGCGGTGATTCAGCAAAGCTGACAGCCAATTCCCCTGATAAATATAGATGATACAAGCGAACTGCGTGATATCCTAATATGCTAAACAGAAAACTGACTTGAATACTACGCTTACGAAGTAATTTACCATAAAAGGAACTAACAGAACGCTTCAAGTAAATTTCTATAACGAGATGAATGATTAAAATCACGAGTCCCACAAATAAAACGGGTCCAAATAAATGGTAGTTGATAGCTTCTGGAACATTATTATGGGTCATTGCCAAGAAAGAACGAGTGAGTCCGCATCCTGGACAAGGAATTCCTGTTGAAGCTAAAAAAAGACACTGAAAAGGAGAACTAGAATCAGTATGTCCAAAAAAATAAGCTCCCACAATCGGAGAGGAACAGACACTTAAGGTGAACTGACGCTTATAAATATCTCGCTTTGATAATACGGAAGATAAATTTAACATAATCACTGATAAAATTCAGGGACAGTAGCATTTGTTAACAATATAGCAATCCTATAAGTAGGTGAGCATAAATAAACGTAAAATACTGTTTTTGTTTAATCAGCCTCCTATTAAGGGTTTCAGCAAATTGGATGTAACTTTAAATTAGGCTACCTACTGAGCATTTTTTTAGATATTGATCATAGCAACCTAGAAGACTTTGAATTATAAAGTGCATGACTGGTAACTGGTCACTGGTATATTAATTACACATTAATCTTCTTGAAATTTTAAACCTT